>NZ_QSDP01000149.1:0-11243 GCF_003463685.1 Parabacteroides sp. AM58-2XD | reverse complement strand
AAAAAATATGCAAGAAATAATAATTATACCAATTCAATGGTTATCTATAATGTAGATACTAATTATGATGATTTGATTGATAATATGAATGCACTTGTAAATCCAATGAATACAATAATGCGTTCACGTTATAGTTTCAAAAAGAAAGAAGATGATAGACCTGAAATTGAATAATAGTTGAATAAATGAGCACAGGTAAAATAATCGTAGCCGGTATCGGACCCGGCAGTGAATCAGACATTACTCCCGCAGTGTTATCTGCCATCCGGCAATCGGACGTTATCGTGGGATACAAATATTACTTCCGGTTCATTGAAAAGATAATCCGTCCCGAAGCCATATGTATCGACTCAGGGATGAAACGGGAGAAGGCACGTGCCGAAGAAGCATATAATTATGCGGCCGAAGGCAAAGTAGTAACCGTTATCAGCTCCGGCGATGCCGGCATCTACGGGATGGCCCCGCTTATCTACGAGATGAAACGCGAAAAAGGAAGTGATATCAGCATCGAAGTGTTGCCCGGGATCAGTGCTTTCCAGAAGGCAGCCTCCCTGTTGGGTGCCCCGGTAGGACATGACTTTTGCGTGATCTCCCTCTCCGACCTGATGACACCGTGGGAACTGATAGAAAAACGCATTAAAGCTGCCGCTTCGGCAGACTTTATCACCGCCATCTATAATCCCAAAAGCGAAGGCCGCTACTGGCAGTTCTACCGCCTGATTGAAATTTTCCTACAGGAACGCGATCCGCAAATACCGGTCGGCTTTGTCCGCCAGGCAGGACGCGAAGAACAGGAAGTGACGATCACTACACTGGCAGACTTCGACCCGGAACAGGTGGATATGTTCACCGTCATCCTTATCGGCAACTCACAGACCTATAAGTTTGAAAATAAAATGATTACCCCGCGTGGGTATTATGGCGAAATCAAGATGGCCGCCAAGGAAACCGGAATCGGACAGGACATCATGATCCGCAGTTTCCGTACCATCGAGAAAGAACTGAAAAACCAGGATATTCCGTTAGACAAGAAATGGGCCTTGCTGCATGCCATCCATACAACAGCCGATTTCGATATGGAAAACGTACTGCGGGTAGACGATAATGCCGTTTCCATGCTCTACGAAAAACTAAGCAGCGGCGCAGTCCGTACCATCATCACCGATGTCACTATGGCAGCATCCGGCATCCGTAAAGGTGCTTTACAACGCATGGGACTCGAAGTGAAATGTTACCTGCAAGACGAGAAAACCGTTGCCCTCACTGCCGAAAAAGGGATCACCCGCACACAGGCCGGCATACGGATCGCGGTTAGCGAACATCCGGACGCTCTATTCGTATTCGGTAATGCCCCGACGGCACTGATGGAACTATGCGACCTGATCCGCAAAGGAAAAGCGACCCCTGCCGGAATCATCGCCGCCCCCGTCGGTTTTGTGCACGTACAGGAATCGAAACATATGGTCAAACCGTTCACCTCCATCCCTAAACTCATTGTTGAAGGACGGAAAGGTGGAAGTAACCTTGCGGCTACACTGACTAACGCTATACTTTGTTACAACGACGCTATTAATTTAAAACCAGGAAGAGACGTATGAGAACACAATTCACCGTCATCGGCATTCCCGATGACCCCAACTACATCAGCAACAACAAGACAATAGTAGACATAATCAACAACAACACATACTTTTCAGGAGGCAAGCGCCATCATGAGATCGTCATGCCTTTCCTGCCGCCGGATGCTATATGGATCGATATTAAAGTACCGCTCGACAACGTTTTCGACGAATACGAATACCATCAGAAGATCGTTGTATTCGCTTCGGGCGACCCTTTGTTCTACGGATTTGCTTCAACGATACTTAAACGGATGCCGGAAGCGGAAATAACGCTCCTGCCCTCGTTCAATTCACTACAGATGCTTTCGCACGAACTAAAAGTATCGTATGAAGACATGACCATGGTATCCCTCACCGGACGTCCATGGCATGAACTCGACCGCGCACTGATAGAAAACCGGGGGAAAATCGGAGTATTGACCGACCATGTGCGTACCCCGGCCTCCATCGCTATGCGCCTGCTGAAATACGGTTTCACACAATATAAAATGTATATAGGAGAACATCTGGGCAACCCGGAAAAGCAGCGCATCTCACGCTCGCTTGCCCTGTCGGAAGTGGAAGAATATCCCATCGACAGCCCGAATTGCGTAATACTGCAACGGATGTATAACGATATCACCTACCGTCCGCTGGGCATTCCCGACAAACTGTTCGAACTGCTCGATGGCAGGGAACGCATGATCACGAAAGCGCCTGTCCGGATACTGGATATGAGCATGCTGATGCTCCCGATGTGCAACCATTTCTGGGATATCGGTTTCTGTACGGGATCGGTTTCCATCGAAGCGAAAAGGCAATATCCCCATCTCCACATCCACGCATTCGAGATCCGCAAGGAATGCTGGAAACTGATGGAAGAAAACAGTTCGAAACTGGGAGCACCGGGTATCGACGTACATATATGTGACTTCATGGAGGAAGACGTTTCTGACCTGCCCGCACCCGATGCCGTATTTATCGGCGGGCACGGAGGCAAGCTGAAAGAGATTGTAGGCAAAGTAGCCCGTTATCTCGCTCCCGACGGCCTGCTGGTATTCAACTCCGTATCCGAAGAGAGTGAAAAGTTATTTATAGAATCGGTTCACGAAGCCGGATTAAAATTAGACGAACCTTTGCATGTAAGTGTCGGCGATTATAACCCGATCACCATACTAAAGGCATTTAAAGAAGCAAAATAGAAGAACGATGAATAAACGATCAGTAGCAATCGTCGTGGTATCGGTCAGCAGTCTGCCGCTGGCACGGCAAATAAAGAAACAATATCCTGACGCTGTGATCTACAGCAAGGAATCGCAGGAAGAGACGATAGTAATGGAATCGATCGACACCATTGTCGGAGACCTGTTCCTCCAGTCGGACGCGATCATCTTTATCGGGGCAATGGGTATCTGCGTACGCTGCATCGCTCCTTATATAATGGACAAGCATACTGACCCGGCGGTCGTCTGCATCGACAGTACCGGTAAATATATCATCCCGGTCCTCTCCGGCCATATCGGAGGGGCAAACGAGTTGAGCATCGAACTGGCACAGGTACTCGGGGGCAACGCCATTGTCACAACCCAAAGCGATAATACCGGATTGTGGGCGCTCGATACGCTGGGAGAAAAATTCGGTTGGTCTGTCGTAGCCGACGACCTGACGGACAATGAAAATGCGATGAATGCCTGCATTGCCGCCTTCGTCAATAAAAAACCGACAGCCCTTATATTAAATGTACGCGAGAAGGGTACGGAATACCTCGAACACACCTGTCCGGACCATGTCCGTATATTCAATAAATTCTCAGACATTCCCCTCGACCAGTTCGAGTTGGTGATCACCGTCGGGCCGTTTATCTACGAAGCGGATATCAAGATGGTCTCCTACTTCCCGAAAGTGCTGCACCTGGGTATCGGCTGCCGAAAAGACCTCAAAGGCGATCCTGTCGAGATGCACCAGCATATCATCGCCACCCTGATCGACAACAATCTCTGTCCCGAGTCTATCGCCGACATATCCTCCATCGACCTGAAAAAGGACGAAGCGCTACTGGCCCTGCTGGCCTACGGCATTATGGACTGTCCGTTCAAGACCTACCCGGCAGACATTCTGAACAAACTCGCCGTCCCCAACCCTTCCGCCAAGGTAAAGGAAGTCACCCAGTCATCGAGCGTGGCGGAAGCCGCGGCGATACAAAGTGCCGGAGGTGGACTCCTGTTGCTGGAGAAACAAAAGGGACAGCTGGGAGAAAGCAACGATTATACATTTGCCGTGGCAATGGATAAATCCGTACAGCGGCAAGGCCATATCGAAATAGTCGGTGCCGGTCCGGGCGATCCGGAACTAGTCTCGATACGTGGCAGGAGGATGCTCGAAAAGGCAGACCTGATCCTGTATGCCGGCAGCCTCGTCCCAAAAGAACTGACCTATTGTGCGAAACCGGGAGCCACCGTACGCAGTTCGGCAGATATGAACCTGGAAGAGCAGTTCATCCTGATGAAAGAGTTCTACGACAGGGGTAAGTTCGTTGTGCGCCTGCATACCGGCGACCCCTGCATCTACGGGGCGATACAAGAGCAGATGGCTTTCTTCGACCAGTTCCATATGAGTTATCATATCACCCCGGGGATATCCTCTTTCCAGGCTGCCGCTGCCGCTTTGCGCTCGCAGTTCACCATCCCGGAAAAGGTACAGACCATCATTCTCACCCGTGGCGAAGGCCGCACGCCGATGCCTGAAAAAGAGCAGTTGCACAAACTGGCCGCCAGCCAAAGCACGATGTGCATCTACCTCAGTGCAGGCATAGCGGACAAGGTGCAGGAAGAACTTCTCGAACACTACGCCCCTACCACACCGGTAGCCGCTTGCTATAAACTGACCTGGAAGGACGAACGCATCTACCGCGGAGAACTGAAAGACCTGGCGAAAATCGTCAAAGAGAACCATCTGACGTTGACCACCCTGCTGGTGGTAGGCGATGCGATCGACAACCGCGAAGGCCTCTCACGCCTTTATGCCGACGAGTTCAAACACCTGTTCCGTAAATAACCTGTTTCAGAAAAGGCTATGATACTGATATTGGGAGGAACAACGGAGGGACGGGCCAGTGTCCGCATCGCAGACGAAGGAAGTGCACCTTATTATTATTCGACCAAAGGCGCGCTCCAGGAAATAGAGTGCGCGCATGGCATCCGCCTGACCGGAGGCATGGATACGGCAGCGATGGAAACATTTTGCCGGGAGAAAAACATCCGGTTGCTGGTCGACGCCGCCCATCCCTTCGCCTCGGCCCTGCACCACACGGTTGCAGAAGTATCCTCCTCCCTCCGATTGCCGGTGATCCGTTACGAACGGCGTTATCCGCCCCGCGACCCCGATCTGGTCTGGTGCGACAGTTACGACGACGCCATCCGTAAACTGGAAGAACATGGCATCCGACACCTGCTTGCCCTCACCGGAGTAAACACCATCGCCCCGCTACGCCCCTGGTGGGAAAAGCACCCGGCATGGTTCCGCATTCTTGAACGCGAAGAGTCGCTCACAACCGCCACCCGTCAGGGATTTCCTGCGGACTATCTGTGCTTCTATCAGGATGAAGACGATACCGGAGCACTGATGGACCGGTTGCAACCGGATGCCGTTATCACCAAGGAAAGCGGCCGGTCAGGCTATTTCAACGAGAAAGTGACGGCTGCCCGCAAACGTTCCATCCCCGTATTCGTTGTCAAACGGCCGGCATTGCCCGAAACATTCTATATCGTTTACGGAGAGAATGGATTACGCAAACAGATCGAACGCCTGCTGCCGGAGTTCTTTCCCCTGCATCACGGCTATACGACCGGAGCCTGTGCCACGGCAGCAGCTAAAGCGGCCCTGACCGCCCTATTAAGCAAAGAGGAACAAACAGCCGCATCCATCACCCTGCCCTCGGGCGAAATAATCACCTTGCCGGTTGCCGCAACCGAATGGGACGGTGACAGCGCGACCTGTTCAGTCATCAAAGACGCCGGTGATGACCCGGATGTCACCAATGGCTCTATGATCGTTGCCAACGTGGCTTTTTCGACAGCCTCCAACGATGCACCTGTCCGTTTCGTCGCTGGTCCGGGAGTAGGCACAGTCACTCTGCCCGGATTAGGGCTGGAAGTCGGAGGTCCTGCCATCAACACGACACCCCGCAAAATGATCACGGATGAATTGGCTGCTGTTTTACAAGCGTTCCGTCAGAACAACCCGGCTGCTAAACACCTGCCGCCGAGTCCCGGACTGACAGTCACGATCTCCGTTCCCGGCGGAGAAAAACTCGCCGCCAGGACATTCAACCCGAAGTTGGGCATCGTTGGCGGCATCTCCATCATCGGGACATCCGGCATCGTACGCCCTTTCTCCACCGACGCCTTCATCGCCTCTATCCGCAAAGAAGCCGAAGTAGCCAAAGCCATCGGCTGCCGGACACTGGTCATCAATTCAGGAGCTAAAAGCGAACGGTATCTGAAAGCCCGTTACGCGGAATTACCACCCCAGGCTTTCGTACACTACGGAAACTTTATCGGCGAGACATTGAAAATAGCCTCGGCGCTCTCCTTCGACCAAGTAGTCATGGGGATCATGATCGGAAAAGCAGTCAAGCTGGCGGAGGGATTTCTGGATACCCACAGCAAGAAAGTAGTCATGAACAAAAACTTCCTTCAGGAAACCGCCCGCGAAGCCGGCTGCCCCGAAGCAGCAGTCCGGCAGATCGAAACGATTACCCTCGCCCGCGAACTCTGGCAGTTATTCCCTTCCGGAGAACAATCACCCTTCTTTTCTCTCCTTTTGAAGAAATGCTATGCACATTGTATCCCGCTCCTTCCCCCGGATAAATTACAGATCGTATTGATCACAGAGGAAGGTCAGATTCGGGAATAAATAAGATTTACCGGATCATTTCCTCTAAAGATGTTCAATCTCATCTATTGGCAAACCAGTACACTGACCTTCAGCTCTTCCTTCACGTATAGCGCTGTTATAGAGTGTTCTTTCCACGCTGATGCCATCCCAGAAATGTTCGTATCCGGCCAGTTCTTCGTCGGTAAAGGCCGATTCTTCAAGAACTGTCAGAGCTTTCGTGATTTCAGGAGTCTCGAGCAGTTCTTTCAGGACGACACGGTAGATTCATTTATCTCCGTCAGGAAACGAAGCCAAAGGACGTGCATACGCTTCTCGCTATAAGTATGAGGAGTGAATTTGGGCAGTTCGACAAAGATCAACTGCAAGTCGTCGATGATATGATCCGTGTGTTCGATATGCCCATCGCATAGTGGTGGTAATATCCTTCGAGAGTAGGCTCAAACACTTCATTCACCAGATTAAGCGAATAAACCGGCTGCACAGGTTTCCCTAAGGCGGCACGCTGACTTTCGGCAGGGTGACGGTGGCGTTTGTGGACGATTTTGCCCAATCGCTGCGCGACGAAGGGCTGGCGGTCAATACCGTCAACAGCTATGTCGGGGGTTTTCGCGCCCTCTACAACCGGGCAGGCAGGACGGGATTGTTTGAGATACCCGAAAAATCTCCATTCGCACACCTGCGGCTGCGCCGGGAGATCACCGTCAAACGCGCGCTTTCCTCGCAGGCGGTCTGCGAACTGGCGCAGATGCAACCCTCGGCAAGCACCGGACTGCGCCGGTCGCTCGACTATTTCCTTTTCTGCTTTATGGCTTGCGGCATGCCGTTCGTTGATTTGGCACATCTCACACGCGACAATATCGTGGGAAAGGATATCGTCTACCAGCGGCAGAAGACCGGAATGCGGGTACAGGTCAGTATCACTCCGAGCATGCGGATGATCATCAAACGGTATGCCCGCAAAGACAGCCGTTACCTCTTCCCTATCCTTTTCGAAGACGGAGGCAGCCGCAGCTATTATAAGTACCAGCTGGTGCGCTACAACGCCGACCTGAAAATTATCGGCAACTATCTCAGGCATCCGGTAACGCTCACCTCCTATCAGGCGCGCCATACCTGGGCTACCGAAGCTCTGCGGCAAAACACACCGATAGCCGTCATCAGCCAGGCCCTCGGACACACCTCAGAACAATCCACCCGTTTCTATCTCGATTCACTGGATCAATCCATCATGAAAAGAGCTAACAGGAAGATTACAAAGGTCGTGGATAATCTTGTCACTGGGAAAGCATAATACCTTATTTCGTAAATAAGGTACAGGGTAGAAGAGGAAAAACATGAACAAAATATCAATCTATCTAATAATAACGATCACTTTGTTATCCGTCTTTCCAATGAAAGGACAACATGTCGCATTGAAAAGTAACCTGCTTTATTGGAGTACTACCACCCCGAATATGGGTTTTGAGTTTCGGATGGGTAAAAAACTGTCACTCGACCTTTGGGGAGCGTATAATGCCTGGGAATTTAAAGATGATATGTCACAGAAACACTACCTCGTGCAACCCGAACTCCGCTACTGGCCCTGCCAGACTTACGAAGGGCACTTCTTTGGATTACATGGACATTACGGACATTTCAATATCGGACAAATCCCCTTTATCCCCGGACTGGAAGAGAAAAACTACCGCGGCTCACTCTACGGCGGCGGACTGACCTGGGGGTATCAATTGGGTGATCGGCCGTCATTGGGGACTGGAAACGTTTGTCGGTGCCGGCTATGCTATATGCAATACGATAAATATGTGTGTTATGACTGTACGGAAGTCATAGCCAGTTACCGCCGCCATTATTTCGGTCCGACCCGTGCGGGCGTTTCCCTGATCTTTTTTATCCACTGACAACCTTCCCCGTATGAAAGATATCTTATAATAGCATGCACCGGATGGCTGCTCTCTCCCGTTACAACGGAAGCGCAGCAACCCGGTATCCGCCTTTCGATGGGCGGCGCTTCGGTGGGCGACGACGACAGTGTCTCGCTCTCTCTGCATATCGTGCTCGAAGATATCCGTGTCCCTTCATCGCGCAGCCTGGTCCTCGAACCCCGCCTCGAAGCCAATGGGCATTCGCTGGCACTTCAGGCTATCGTAGTAAGCGACCGCCGCCGTGCCCGTTACGATACCCGCGCCCTGGCGGTCGACCCATCGACCCGTATCCCTGGCAGTGACTACTACCGCCGCATCGTGTCCCCGAAAAAAGGAAGCCGCCACGAAATCGACTATACGGTCCGCGTACCTTACACCTCCTGGATGCGCAACGCCAGGTTGTCGCTCCGCCAGATCAGCCGCAACTGCTGCCGTGGAGAGGTGCTTGCCGACGAGGTGCTGACCGCCGACCTGGCGCTCGTTCCGCCCTGCGTGAAGATAGCCGGCGAACCCACTGCCAAGGCAGTATCCGCGTGGAGCCTGACTTCGGGAAGAACCCGGAAGAACTCGCCTATGCCGACAGCCTGTTCCGTCGCCTGAAAGAATCCGGCATCTCGCAGTTCCGGCAGGTGCTGGTCACCGGCTACGCCTTGCCCGAAGGGGCCTACCAGCATAACGAGACCTTGTCGCGCCAGCGTGCCGAAGAGTTCCGCACGTACATCAGCCGCCGTTACCTGCCGGAAGGCTGCCCGGTGATCTGCGGCAGCGTGGCGGAAGACTGGGAGGAACTGCGCCGCATGGTATCCGTCTCCGGCAAACCCTAGTAGTGATAACGATCTTTGACATGGTGGGGGGAAATAAAATGAATTTATTTATAACGTTTGGTTTTGTTAGGAAAAGATTAAATATTTATCTCTGAAGTGGTTCAACTTACTGAATTAATTATTTATCTTTACCAAACAAAACTTATTAGCTATGAAAATCGAGTTCGGACAATCCTATTTGCGGAAACTATATGAGAAAAGAACCTGTTATTACAGTTTGTACCATTCTTAAATTGTCGAATCATTATAAGTAAAAGTGTTATGAGTAAAGAATTAAGACCTTATAAGCCAACTCATCCTGGTGAAGTAGTGAAAGATGAGTTATTATCACGTAAAATCACTCAAAAGAAATTTACAGAGTTGATTTCAATTCCTTATACAGAACTAAATGAAATTGTGAAAAAGGGAGATACAGAGACACCGGCCGACGGTACCCGCCTGCAACTGTCTTTCCGTAACGGTACGACGACACGTGTCATCGGCGAATCGTTTGCCGCGACTACCGAAGAGAAGAAGATCAATAAACTGTCCTTCTATGTCTACCCCGCCAAAGAAGCGGATCAGGAATTTGTTCCTTTCCAGCGTTATGTGTTCGATATGACGGAAGTCACCACCGCTACCCCGCTGGAAACAGACAGCGTCACCATCACCCAGGCAGCCGACGGCGAATATACCTGCGACTTTATCCTGCGTGAAGGAGCGGGCTTCGACTGCTGGGTGGTAGCCGTCGCCAATGCCACCGATGTTTTCGACGAGACAAACAACCAGAATACCTATGCCAAACTACAGGAAGCCCTGTGCTACGCATCCGCCATGCCTTCCACTCCTTCTGCCAATCCGAGGATGACGATCACTATGGCTGATGATGTATGCCGAAAACCACGGGATGATCCGCAAGTCGACGACCACCGGCATGAGTTTTCAGATGCAACGCCTCGCCGCCCGCATCGACATCACCAACCGGGCTTATAAAAAGGAGAAGCCAGAAGAAGGTTTCGTACTCGAATCGGCCCGCATAGTGAACGCCAAACGGCAAAGCTACGTAATCCCTGCCACCGCCGAACCGTGGACCGTTCCCTGCCTGACAACCGACTACGCCTGGATAGACAACAGCGGGACAAAGAAAATCCTCGTGTTTGCACAGACCGGTACAGCCGGAACCGACGGCTTCGACGAAATAGACGACCAGATGGCCACCGGAACCATCGAACAACGCCTCTAGCACGAACTATACACCAGCGAGAACGACGACAACAACACGGTAACCTCGACCACTGTCGAGATCAAAGGCCTGTTCCGCGACGCACCGTTCAGCCGTGTGATCCCGTTCGTGAACAAAGACAAAGAGCCGGTCCTGATCGAACGCAACCATCGTTACCTGATCCTGATCAACCCGGCTCCCGACCAGACAGACGTCACCTTCAATATCCAGGTAGCCGACTGGGATGCCGTCGACACCATCAACGTGAAGCCGACGCAGAAGGTTGTGCCGGAACTGGCGGAGATCACCTGCGGCGGGACGGGAGGCAGTTACACTGCGGATACGAAGACGGTCGCCTACCCGGCAACTGGTACGGATACCTCTTTCACTTTCACAGCCGTCTGTCCGTTCGATACGGATACGAAAGTAGTTTATCCGGAAGGGTATGAAGGGGCAGCATGGATCAACGTCCAACAGGGAGAATCAACGAATACAAAAGCCTCCACCGGCCTCAAACGCACCTACACCGTCACCCTGACCGGCCAGGATGCTGCCGATGCCGCCGAACGCTCCGCCTTACTGTTAATCCGCAACGCCGCCAATGCCACCGCACGCGATACGTTACATATTCAACAAACGGTACAGCAATTCCGTAGTAGAAATAATTGAACTATCCAACTGTCAAAGTGGCTCATCTGTTACAGGTTCATTTGCCGTCTGCTTTAGCTGACGGTTTATAAGCTGGTTCTTTTTTGGGCTTTAGCCACATTTCTCTCAGATAGAAAGCTTTAAGAAATGG
>NZ_QSDP01000148.1:0-11381 GCF_003463685.1 Parabacteroides sp. AM58-2XD | reverse complement strand
AATTCATTTCATATTGTAGTCTAAAATTTAATATGTGAACCAAACTTAGCCATAAGCGGTGTTATTTTTTCTTGTTTATTTATCCTTTTTTCTTTTTAGGCATGAGTTCTGCTAGGACTGTGTCAAAATTCCGGATATATAATTAATCAAGATGCTGAAGAAATGCTAAGCACTTTCTTATAATTCCCCATTTCTTCCTTCAACAGATATGAAATACACCCAACCAATATATCTTAATTAATTCATTTCATCGAAAGTATCCGAAGATAATCCCAATTACCCGCCGGAAATAAAAAATTACCTGCCGGACAGAGTGATTTTCCCGAGATATATTATACATTTGTACAAATCCTCTTTTCATATCACAGTTGTGAAACAAAAGAAATCCATCTGTGAAACAAACGGAATCCAACTGTGATATGAAAGGAAGACAGTTGTGATATGCAATACTAAACAGAATTGAACCTTTTTACAACGACTATTATGGGAGCAAAATATGCATTATATGAGAATCCGAACCCCAAAGGCGACGGAAAGAAACAACCTTTACATGCCCGGATTGTACCCAGAGGAACGATCCATACACAGGAAATCGCAGAAGAGATAGCTGATAGTTGCGGCTATTCCACGGCCACCACCAAAGGAATGCTGGATGCGCTGGCCAAAGTTATTTCGAAAAATCTGCGGTATGGATATACCGTCGAGTTAGATGACTTGGGTTCATTTTCCATCTCCCTGAAAAGTCGCCCGGTGATGGATAAAAAAGAAATACGTTCCTGGTCGGTAAATTTCGGGAATGTGCATTTCAAAGGGAGTAAAAAATTAAAAAATCGTTTGAAGTCTATAGACCTGGAAAGGGACTCCGATGCCTGTGCTACAAGCTATTCTCCCGAACAACGGAAAGGCCGTATGCTGATCGCATCGGAAGAGAAAGAGTTTTTCACAGCAGCACAATACATGCGGTTAAACGGGTGCAACCGGTCCACTGCCGTGCGCGACCTGAAAGAACTGATCGAAGACGGCAGAATAAAAAAGCTGGGATATGGGAAAGCTGTATTATATGTGCCCATTAATAAACAGGAAAAAATATGAATAACTTTTCAGGGACAGAGAAACATGCCTTTTCGAAAATATATCTGGTATATTTTCCTAAATTGGTACGGTTCGCACGCGAATATGTTGTATCCATCGAAGATGCCGAAAACATTGTACAGGATATTTTCATGTATTTGTGGGAACACCGGGATATGCTGGACTCCCTGACCAACCTCAACGCTTTCCTGTTCACATTAGCCAAAAACAGATGTATCGACTTTTATCGCCATAAAACATTAATAGACAGTAAAAAAGAACCACTGGACGGCTTACAGGACAGAGAACTGAAACTGAAGATGGAGCTTTGATGCAATTCGATGAAAACATTTTTACCGAAAAAGAAATAGAAGATTTATTAGCCCATGCAATTGAACACCTGCCGGAGAAATGCCGGCAGGTGTTCATTCTGAGCAGAATGAACGGATAAAACATGAGGAAATAGCCACGCAACTGAATATTTCTGTCCATACCGTACAAAATCACATCGTAACCGCTATACGTAAATTAAAGGTTGAATTGAAAGACTACCTCCCTCTCTTTATTTTCATTATCTAAAATCTTTTCTCAAAAAAATTTATTTTTTTTCTGTTTCCGACTAGTAGATGGTCGGAAGTATTTCGTCATACTAGTAGAAAGAGCAATAAAATATCATGAACGAACAACTAGATAAATATTTCCTTGGGGAACTTTCAGACACAGAAAAGAAAGGACTCTTCGACCAGATAGAATCCAGTCCGGAAAAGAAAGCTGAATTTATCCGTATGCAAAATACGGTGACTATTTCAAAGCTGGGAGAACAGAATGGAGACGATAAATGGGCTTCACTCAAAATGGAAGAACTGGGAAGTCGTATCAATCGGAAACAGATTCGTCGTCTTTATCTCAATCTGGCAAAATATGCCGCTGTCGTAGCCATCTTACTGGTTAATATCTGGCTGCTTACCGACAAATTCATCCCGGAAGAAAAAGCACCGCTCTATACAAAGATAGAGGTCCCTAAAGGTCAACGCATCTTTATAACCCTGCAAGACGGTACGGAGGCCTGGTTAAGCCCTCGCTCCGTTATCAAAATACCGAATGAATTCAGCAAGGATGAACGTTCGGTTGAACTGGATGGTGAAGGATTTTTCTCGGTAACAAAAGATACAAAACGCCCTTTTATCGTGAAAACACAACGTTATGATATAAAGGTACTCGGAACCCGCTTCAATGTATTTGCTTATTCGGAAAGCGAACGGTTTGAAACAAATTTAGTACAAGGGAGCGTACAAGTCACAAATAGCTATAAACCAGAAGAAAATATCACACTAAAACCAAATGAAATGGTATCCTTGTCGAATGGGAATCTGATAAAAACAAGAGCCTCATTCGATAACGAAGAGTATTTGAGAAGCGGAATATTCTATTTCAGCAACAAAAAGTTCTCGGAAATACTTGATTATCTCACGCTATGGTATAACGTAAAATTCGACGTGAAATCATCTGCCCGGATCGACCAGTATGTATCTGGTAAGTTTCGCCAGAGTGATGAAATTGAAAGGATCCTGAAGGCATTACAAGGGGTACATCATTTCCAGTATAAGATAATCAATAACGAAGAGATCGAAATATATTAAATACAACATATTCACCTAAAAATAGAATGCCTATGAAGTAAAGCCAGATCATTACACAGGAATGGTATAAAAAAGGGGCAAGTGTTACCAGCACTCACCCCAAGTCAATACCTTCCTTCTTTCATGTATTCCACAAACATTCAAAAACAGTATTAACTTTTAAAGCTATGAGCAAAGTTATGAAAAAAAACTTATTGCTATTGTTCAATTGTGTCAATTATATTGAATTAAGGCATACAATTCGTATTATGAAAATAACAACAGTACTCACGTTAATTGCAATTTTCCAGCTTAGTGCAACCTCTTTGCATTCGCAAAATGCAAAAGTGAGCATCAGCAGGAATAATCTGCCACTCAAAGAATTTATCAATGAGATAGAAAGGCAGACCGATTATCTTTTCATGTACAGCGAAAAAGAGATCGACCTACAGGAACAAATTCAAGTCAATGCAAAGAATAAGCCCGTCTCACAGGTATTGGAAGAGGCTTTCGACAACAGCCAAATCAAATATAATTTTAACGAAGGATATATTTCCCTGAGGAAAGCGGAAAAAGGTTTGATCAATCAGGATAAGAGAAAAATATCAGGAACCGTTAAAGATGCAACCGGTACCCCTGTTATCGGAGCCAATGTCGTGGTAAAAGGAACCACTATCGGTAATGTCACAGACATAGACGGCCGTTTCAGCCTGGAGATTCCGGAAAACGCAACCCTGACAATTTCTTATATAGGTTATCTGACGCAGGAAATCGCTGTTGGAAACAGGTCTGATCTTTCTATTCAGTTAAAAGAAGATAGCGAGACATTGGATGAAGTTGTCGTAATTGGTTACGGAACCACTTCGGCTAAGAAAATGGTTTCTGCCGTTACAGCTGTGAAAGGCGAAAAACTGCAAGATCTCCCATTTCCGAACGTTGCATCCACTCTACAAGGACGGGCCTCAGGTGTTATCGTTCAGAACCAGGGAGGAGAACCAGGTAGCGAACCTAAAATATCCATCCGTGGCGGCGGCGATCCGCTATATGTTATTGACGGCATAATTACCACAGACTGGGAGTTCAAAACTTTAAATTCTGAGGACATAGAGAGTATCTCCATTTTAAAAGATGCAGCTTCACTGGCTGTTTACGGCTCACGGGCAGCAGATGGTATTGTTTTGGTTAAAACAAAAGAAGGCCGTAAAGGGAAAAGATCGATTGTCTACTCTTTCAACGCACAGTATAGTCAGCCGACCGTCTTACCGAAAAAACTGGATTCTTATACTTATGCAGACGTTCAGAATCAGGCAGCAATCTCAGACGGATATGGTAAATACCATCAATTCAGTAAAGAGGAAATGGATGCTATCAGAAACCAATCCGACCCATACTTATACCCGAATACGGATTGGTATTCTTTGGGATTAAACAATTTCGCTCCGGAATACAGACATTCTTTGTCTATGACGGGCAATCAAAAAGACATAAACTATTACCTGTCTTTAGGCTTATTCGACCAAGGTAGTTTATATACCTCCGATGCTCTGAACTATTCAAGATACAATCTCCGCAGTAATGTGAACACCACCTTTGATGAGATCGGACTAAAAGTATCTCTAAACATTAATGCAGCCATGGAGAAGAAAAAATATCCTTCATTTGCCGCTAATTCTATTTGGGATCACCTGAATGCAAAATCACCGCTGGATCTGGCCTATAATGAAGACGGAACTTTAAGTACGGTATCAGACAATCCGCTGATGGAAATGGACGAACGTTCCGGATACGATAAAAACGACGGAATGTATCTGAATACTCAATTTGTTGCAGACTGGGCATTACCCTGGGTAAAAGGGTTATCACTCGGTACCATGCTTTACTATCGCGTAAATTCTAGCCATCTAAAAAAACTTTCGGCTCGTGCGCCTCAATATGGCAAAAACGGAACATTATTAGATGTAACAAAACCTTCATTAAAAGAAGAGGCTTATTTCGGCGAATCTTATCAGTTCGAACTAAGCGCTGCTTTCTTACGGACGTTTGCCGATGTTCATTCAATCGATGCTAAATTCGTTTTCACTGCCGCAGAAAACACCGGTCATAATTTCTGGGCTTCACGCAGAGATTATCTTTCAACCACCGTCGATCAGCTGTTTGCCGGTTCCAGTACGACCATGCAAAACGCAGGAAACTCAGAAGAAGGCGGACGAATGGGATTGGTCGGACGTTTGAAATATGATTATGCAAACCGTTATTATATCGAAGGTAGTTTCCGCTACGACGGCTCGGACAACTTTGCTCCCGGACATCGCTGGGGATTCTTTCCGTCTGTCGCACTAGGATGGGATATTACAGAAGAACCTTTCTTCAAAAGCTGGAATCGGGGAAAAATCGATCTCTTAAAGCTACGCGGATCCTACGGACAAATGGGAACAGAATCTGGAGTAAACAAGTTCGGTTATTTGTCAACTTATAATATGGTCGAAAATTCAATTTGTATCGGAGGAAATTTGTTATCCGGATTTAATGAAGGCGAATTGACTTCTCCCGAATTATTAAGTTGGTACACGCGTAATTCGTTAAACTATGGTATTGATGTTGCATTCTTCAACTATCGTTTAAAAGGTTCTGCCGACTATTTCTATTATGTGACCAAAGGTGGTTTAGTAAGCCCGGCAGACCGCTACACTACTCCGCTGGGAACAAAGTTGCCACAGATCAAATCGAAGAATGAACATCGTCGTGAAGGCTTCGAGCTATCCATGAGATGGAACGATAATATCGGTTCTGATTTCCATTATGAAGTTGGGACAAACATGACCTATTATAATAATCTGTATGTGGTAAAGCAGGAAGAAGCTCTGTCTACCCTAATGAATCCGTATAAACGTAGCACACACCAAACAGACTATTATGATGTCATACTTATCGACAACGGTTTGTATCAATCTCCAGAACAAGTGTTGGGCGTCCCCCGCAGGTTGTCTTCTTCTGAAACAAAGTTAGGTGACATTGTTTATCAGGATCTTAATGGAGATGGTAAAATCGACGCTGAAGATCAAATCCGTTACGGAATGCCTACCGCTCCTCATTTTACCTATGGTGTGGATTTTGCATTCTCTTATAAAGGATTTTCTCTTTCCGGTCTGTTTTACGGGACAGGTAAACGCAATATGGAGTTTGGAGTCAATAACAAAAAAGACGAATCTGTCCACGTGAAAAACGAATATCAGTTAGATTACTGGAGAGAGGACAACAGAGATGCAACTTTCCCGAGAAAATCATTATCCTCAAGTGTAAACGGAGGGAACAACCAGGAAAAATCCAGCTTTTGGGTAAAGAATGCATCTTTCTTGCGTTTAAAGAACTTATCACTCGCTTACGACTTCAAATATAAGTTGTTGAAAAATGCCAACTGGCTCAGCATGTGTAAAGTAAATGTAACCGGGGCCAACCTATTCACAATCTCGGGAGTTTCAGACTATTTCGATCCGGAAACAACTTCTACAAACGGAGGATACCCAGTACAGCGTGTTTATTCAGTTGGTGTAACAGTCGGATTTTAATAATGGTGTAACAATTGAATTTTAATAATATGAAAAATATAAGTATCAAAACAATATCATTGGCATTGGTAATGGGATGTACAGCTTGCAGTGACGTTCTGGATAAAGGCCCGTTAGACAAATTTTCGGAAAATGATGTATGGGAAAGTGCAGAACTGGCACAGGCCTTCTTGTATCCTTCGCTGAGTTATGCCACCGGACAATTAGTCTGGAATGATAAATGGACAGACAATGATGTTATCCAGGATGATGGAGGCGCTTCGAATGTAAACAAAGAACAGATCGACCGCTACTACGATGCCGGCTGGAATCCTGGTGCCGATAAAGATAAAGCCGGAGATGTTTATTCAAACATCCGTAAATGTAATCTCATGCTTCAGAAGATGGAGGAAAACACCACCTTTCTGGAACAAGATAAAAACTATCTGATCGCACAGGCCAAAATGCAGCGTGCTATGATCTATTTCAGCCGTGCCCGTTTATTTGGAAAACTGATGATTGTAGACCGCGTACTCGATCCTGAAGAAAAAATGGAACTGCCACGAACGGAAACGATCAAGGATACCTACGATTTTATCCTGAAAGATCTGCAAGACGCAGTTGTCGACCTGCCTGCTTCCATAAAAAGCTCCGAAGTCGGTATACTGACCAAAGGGGCAGCCTATGCACTGATGGCAGAAGTGGCACTTCACGGTGCCGCCTATATCGAATCGGGACAGGATGAATACTATAACATTGCAAAGAAAGCCAGCGAAGACCTTTTCGCTCTCGGGCAATATAGTCTGGATACCGATTACGAGAAGATGTTCAACGAATTCGATTATGCGTTAAGTTCCAAAGAAATTATCCTGGCACAGTTCAGGCATGAGAACAATACAAAATTCGCCGATACATGGATGCAACTCTTGTACCAAATGTTAACAACGACAAACTGAAAGAATTTGCTAAAAATCCTCCGTTAAACGATAGTTTTGAAGGTTGGATCGGTATGTTCCCTTCGGTTGACCTAGTCAATGAATACGAAGTCAAAGATGTTGACGGAACAGCCAAAGACTGGAATCAAAGCAGTTTTTACAAAAACTATCAACAAAACGGCGGATATGTATCAGATGCGATTTACCGGAATCGAGATAATCGTTTCTATGCAACAATCGTACAGGATTCCAGTACATACTTTAACAGCTTGGTTACTATGCGTGATAAAGGTAATTTACATTGGGACAGTAAAGCCGGAGGTGATTGGGGAATGGCACTTACAGGATATATATGGCGTAAAGGGATATATACAGCAAAACCGCTATTAAATTCAGATCCGACCTACTATCATTATGTAGTTCTGCGCCTGGGACGTTCTTATCTGAACTATGCGGAAGTAATGTTGCGTCAAGGCAATATCAACACGGCAATCGAATATATCAATAAAACCCGTACCGTGCACGGCGGAATGCCTGAGTTGCCATTGAATCTCTCTTCTGATGCGGCCTGGAAAGCCTATAAACGCGAACGTCGCATCGACCTTGTGCATGAAGGTGACAGGTACTGGAGTTTATTACGATGGGGAAAAGCCGATGGAAAAGACAAAGTGGAAGAGTTGACAAAGGTACATCATTCTATCAGTATTTCCGAAGACGGAAAAAGTTTTGAAATCATACCTTTGCCTTACCAAACTTCTTTCAACGAACGTGTCTTTACAAAGAAAAGATATTTGTTCCCTGTTCCGGAAGGCGAAAGAGTAAACAACCCGTCTCTCGATCAAACGAAGGTTGGTAACCGATTATAAATGTCTTATAAAAATAACAAGAAAATGAAAGCACTGTATAATTATTTAGTTCTACTTTTATTGATTGCGCTGAACACATCTTGTCTGAAAGCAGGTTTGGATGATCTGGAAACGTACAACCAGAATGACATCACAAATGTCCGTTTCGAATACAGATGGTGGGATGAAAGTGGTAAAAGACTGCGTGTAATGGAAATGACTACGGAGAAAACGATTGATAATAAAGCAAAAGAAATCGTTTGTACGATCAAAGTACCTGAAGCCACACAGACATTTACAACTGAAATCAGAAATCAGGTTTCATTAAGTACATTAGCGATCAACGTTGACGCATCGACTTCCGCCCGCATTAGCCCGGTAGGTAATGCTCCCGCAATGGGGATTTTCCCGTCAGACTTTTTCGCCAAGGAATTTGTATATAAAGTAACGGCAGGAAACGGGGACGATGCTAACTGGACGATCAGGATCACTGACTTAAATAAGTAGTACGCACATAAAAATACGACTTATAAATGAGAAAAGAAATTCTATTATCTGCGCTACTCTTTGCCGCGGGAAGTATCTTTGCCCAGTACAAAATAGATTTGGGTAAAGTAACTCCTCCCACAGTGAAATATCTCCAACTGGGCCATTCCGGCCCAGCTGGAAAAGAAATCCGCATTAATAACCTATATCTGGAAGAAGGCGGTATTCCTCAACTCCCTGTAATGGGAGAAATTCATTACAACCGTATGGACCATCGGTATTGGCGCGATGCACTACTCAAAATGAAAGCTTCCGGTATCAACATCGTCGCGACCTATTGTATCTGGTCGCTGCACGAAGAATTTGAAGGTGAACTATCCTGGGAAGGGCATCTCAACCTCCGCCGTTTTATCGAATTATGCAAAGAACTGGACATGAAAGTGCACTTGCGTTTCGGTCCTTACTGCAATGCGGAAATCAAAAACGGAGGATTACCTGACTGGATCGTCAATAACAAAAATCTGGTAACCCGCTCAAACGATCCTTTGTATCTCGAATATACACGGCGTTGGTATCAGGCTGTATACGACCAGGTAAAAGGATTATTATGGAAAGACGGAGGCCCCGTCATGGCCCTTCAACTGGAAAACGAATACGTACGCCCGGGAATGATCGTCTCGCATCTTCTCAACCTGAAAAAGATGGCAGTAGAGATAGGATTCGATGTCCCTCTTTATTCGATGACCCACTGGATGGACAGCGAATATCCGAAAGGAGAAATCGTTCCTTACGCAGGATTCTATATCGAAGCTCCATGGACTGCATCCGGAAAGGATGAAATACCGACATCCAACTTTGAGTTTTTCACTTACAACCGTCTTTCTGACAATATTGGTACCGATATTATCAAGATCGAAGGAGATGTAGAATCTTTAAGCGGAGAAAATAATGACTCCCCTTTCTTCACTTGTGAAATAGGCGTTGGAACCACAGCCTTCTACCAACGTCGTGCCGTCGTACCGGAAGAAATGGCGGGAGAAAATATCAATTTACGCCTGGGGTGCGGAGCCAATATGATGGGGTATTATATGTATACCGGCGGTACTAATCCTGTCGGGAAAATAAGTACATACCAATCATCCGGTCCTCGCATCAGTTACGACTACCAGGCCCCCATCCGTGAATTCGGAACTTTGGGTACAGTCATGCAGGAAACGAAGAAATATAACTATTTCATGAATGATTTCGGAACAGCGCTGGCTCCGGCTGTCGCTTATCTGCCTACCACTAACCAGGATAGAAACAACTTGCAATGGGCCGTCCGGTTAAACGGGAATACCGGTTATCTATTTTGTTCCAATTATTTATACAAACATAGCCGGAAAGACTATAAAAATGTTCAGTTCTCCATAAAGTTGAAAGATGAGACAATCCGTATACCACGTCAGAAAGTAACGGTGAAAAACGGAACTTACTTTCTTTGGCCATTTAATCAGGAGCTAAGTAATGTGCTGTTGAAATATTCAACGACGCAACCTGTCTGTTTCCTGAGAGAAGGAAGCACTGATACCTACTTCTTCTTTGAGGATGATTTTATACCTGGAGAATATTTAATTGAAAACAAAGGAATCCGGAGCGTTGAAGTAAAGAACGGTACATCCCGGGAAGAAAAAAACGGGTATTTCATCGACCAGTTAACTCCGGGTAAAGAATGTGCCATTGAAATTACGAAAGAGAATGGTTCCAAAGTACGCTTTGTTACGCTGACGGAGGAAGAATCGGATCATATCTGGAAAGGAACTGTAAAAGGAAAAGAATTTGTCGGTATTACCAATTCATCATTGATTTATGATAATGATAAGATCACTTTGATCAATGACCAGCCATCGACAGATATTTGGATGTATAAAGACGGAACATTCAAACAACAAACAGTCAGAACTGATACACATAATCTGCAAGCGACATTCCGCCCCGTTGCCCCTATGGAAAAAAGTCAATGGATCCGTCCGGCAGAAGGTAACATGGCAAAACGTCTGTTCTCATTGAATACATTTTCAAAAGTGGAACGTGCCTATTTACGTTATGTATCATCCGGTTCAACCAATTGTACGATCAATGGGAAAGAAACAAAAGCGACATCTATGGGTGGTTATTCCTATGCTAATGTAACGGACTTCATTCAGAACGGAAACAATACGATCGAACTTACGACCTCCAACGGTAAAGAGATTACTGCAGAAATAGAAGTGCTTCTGAAGAATGGAAAACGCATTCTTTGGAATACTGATGCGACCTGGTTATCGGCAGATAACAAACCCGTTCTAACTACTGCCGGAAATAATAAGCCTTCCACCTTTGCTCCCGAAGAACACATAGGTATTTATGAAGTAAAAGCTCCGGCAGCAACCTGTAGCGACGAGGAGACACGTCTGTATATTTCTTATAAAGGAGATGTAGCCAATGCTTACCTGAACGGGGATCTGATAGGTGACTCTTTCTATGATGGAACAGAATGGATTCTCAGCTTAAGCCGCCTGAAAGAATCAATCGATACTAATCCTATGGTGATACGTATCGACGGACTGAAATCGGCAGATGTCCCGATTTATTTCGAGAAAAATGTCGTTCCGGCTGATTGCATCGTTCCGACAATTTCCGATATACAGATAAAACAGGAATATCGGTTTGAAGTAAATAATCAATAAATCACATATATTTATAATTGCTCTCTCATAGGAATAAAAGTAAAGATTTCTGTAAGTACCGCCATTTTCACAATGATGCTTACAGAAATCTTTATTTTTTATTCCTAAATCTCCAACAATATTTCAAAGAAGTTCCATTTTGATGAAACATTGAATATACTCCAAATGATTG
>NZ_QSDP01000147.1:0-11930 GCF_003463685.1 Parabacteroides sp. AM58-2XD | reverse complement strand
TTTTCTCGTCATTTTTTTTTTTGATATTTTGTTTCGTAGAAAAAAAGAAAGGGGGTTCATACTCAAATTCATATTATGTTGATTTTTTTTTTTGATATTTTGTTTCGTAGAAAAAAAGAAAGGGGGTTCATACTCAAATTCATATTATGTTGATAAGAAAGAAGATACATTCGTATTTTATTTTTATGCTTTTAGTTGCAATTTCAAAACTTATCCGTAAATTTGTGACGAGAAAAAAGGAACCTTTTTTTTAGTCACTCCCCAAATTCACATTATCCCTTATAATTCATAGTCTTGGTACATTATTTATGCCTTAAATTTGTGACGAGAAAAAAGGAACCTTTTTTTTAGTCACTCCCCAAATTCACATTATCCCTTATAATTCATAGTCTTGGTACATTATTTATGCCTTATTACCTAATGTTTTTCTAATTTAATCGTATATTAATAATGTACGCGAGTACATTATTAATATAGAAGTAAAAACAGTTATTATCTTTACTTTTAGGTGTTTCGGTTAATTTTCACCTATTTTTGCGGACACACGGATCGTGTTGTCATTTAGGTATGCAGATCCATGAAAGCGTTGGCACCAAGGTCAGAGGGGAACAGCCTCACATATCCTTTATATATCAAAGCATTCAGCTGAAAGATGAGTTATTCTTCCTGCAAACCGAGTAACCGGCTACGCCAATGACACCACCCGGTAAAAGTTGCCTGATTCGGTATGCTTGCGCTCAATGCCCAGTGCACAAAGTAGCTTGCCAAAGTTCCCGGCCGAGACCGAACGCATCGCCGGCGGGTTGTGCTTCTTCAATTGTTGGTAAATCTCCGCCGCCGAAAGCAGTATCCCCTTCTCGCCATATCCGGCCGGACGGAAACAACTACGGAAGACCTCCTCCTCCACCGGATGCTTATAGAATGGTTCATTGGCCGACATGATCTCCGCTTCTTCCTCAGCGGTAAACCAATAACGCTCGCCTGCCTGCAATTCCGCTTTCAACTGCGCATAGAGTTGGCGGTAATCAAACGGCGAACAGTCAATCTTATCCTCCACCTCCACGCAAAGGAAACGGCGGCTGCCTGTCGGGTCGGTCAGCAATTCCTTCTGGTTAGATGTCGCGATAAAAGAGGCGACACGAGGCAAGGAACGGTAATTCTTCTGATGGGACTTGCGGATACATGGATCGACCACCTGCATCAGGTTCTTCAACAACGCCATTTTGCGGGGAGGATACTTGTCGAACTCATCCATGTTTATTAAACTAAAAACATTATTGATTAAATAATTAGCTGTAAATCAGTATAATATGAAAGTAATTATGATTGTTAAATATGATTTACAGGGTTGGGAGCATTATAGACTACTTATATTGTTACTCAGTACTTCTCTTGATTGGGTAAGAACAAATAATGTGTCTCGGATGTGTACATTATGTAACTTGCGTTACTTTGATTTAGAGTTACCTCTAAATTCCTCTAACTTTAATCATTCTACGATGATAGCTTCTTCGACATTATCAGGCAAGAGATTATATCCTGCATCCTCTGTCGTTTCAACTACGTAGTCTGCGGGAAGGTCTATATTCATAGCTTCCTCTTGCTTACGTTCATATTCATCCCGTAAAGCTTCTAAAGTTTCTTCGTCAGGTATTGTTATAATCTTCGGATTTAATGGAAGTGTTACCTTTCCACTTATGTCCGACATAAAACCAATATAACTACACCTGTAGAAGAATGCGTTAATTGATAGGTTTGAGTAAGTCTCCTTATAAAGGAATGCAGCTATAGCAGCATTGACATCATAAATGATGAAATATGATTTAGCCAATTCATTCAGCGAAGTAACTTTCTCAAAGTCCAGCTTAAATAAGGTGTCCTCCATTCTATTTACGGTAACTTTTACAAACTCAACCTTAGTTAAGTTTTCAATATTATCGTATATAGCATTAAACGCCTTTGTATAGGTAACTTTACAAAATAAGAGTCCCTTTACTAAACGTTTAACAATCTCTTCATTAGAGATTTTAGACACCTGATTTACTGAAATCAGAAAAGAATTAGTTCTATCGAACATTCTCCTTGCTTGTTCTCTATTTGTCATAATCTTTTATTTTAATAGTTAATTATTAATTAGATTATGATATGTGCCTATCAACAGACCACGATTCCACCTCTTAACAATTCTCATAACTCGTATAAGTGCTGTTATATGGACTTGTAACGTTTAAAGATGCTCTTATGCACAATCAAGCGTTTGCTGCTAATGGTCTTGCAGTAATTAATGTACACTAAACCAAAGAACACATTATTTGTACTGCAAAGGTAGTAAAGATTGGCTTATAATGAAATAAAAGCAGCATAAGAGTTTCCTCAAATGCTGCTTATGCTACAATAAGAATTTATTGCTTGGTATAAAGTTCTACATGTCCGTCCTCGTACATCAATTTCATCTTATTGTCAGATATGTTATAATAGTACGTTTCGGGTGAATTATCTCCAAAATCAATAATAAACTTATCCTCCTTATCATCCATTGTATAAGTAAATGGGTCTAAATTGGAAGTGTTGTCATGTATATTCACTGACTCCCAACGACCAGTGTTATCACTGTAAAAAGTGATAATCTCTTTATATCCTTCATCTGTGATATAAACCCAACTACCAACAAGGGGAGAAACATTTTGGGTTTCAGAGATTGTGCCGTTCTCAATATTTAGGTAAAATGTATAATCTTTCTTCGTTCCGTCATAATATAAGAGGTCTAATTTGTACTTCCATATATTGGTGGAATTGTCAAGTAATGTACATTCTTTCTTGGTGTCAGAGAAAATTTCAAATGGAGGTTTATGCTTCGTGTACCAAACGTTCTTATATGTTTTATAATTAATTCTTGACGCAGTGATTTGTGTTAGAAAATCATTGACATTAACATCAAAATTAACATCAACATTGACGCTAACAGATTCTTCATAAGAAATAGGTGTCCCTCCTACTGCGCCATTGTTTACTTGGCTAACATAAAGTGTATCTCCCATGTCGTTATAGCAACAATTCCCAACGAACACAGATTCCTTGTACCAATCAGTAATATATGCACGATAGTCGTTTTTTATTTCTTTGAGCGTTCCTGCTGCTGTTTTGAACAAGATATTATCTTCATTGTATGACTCACCATTATAACTGACACTCGCAACGAAGATGTTGTTCTTGGCGCAAGCTCCATAGGTGGTAATGCTTGATATTTCAATATCCTTATATTCTCCATATCCAACATGAACTGTACGTTTTTTGTCAAAAGTTCTATTATCAGTCCATTCCCAAAGTTTTTCTTTAGTCGTCCTATCATAAGAACTAATCCATAGATGATTATTCTTCAAGCCTGAGAAATGATTAATATTCCCCCAATGGAAAGAGCCATAGCATTCATAATCTCTGAAATTCAGTCCATAAGTAGAAAAAGAATCTCCATCAATGAACATTACTTCTGTTTGATGTTCTTCCAATTCATCATCGCCACAAGAACTAAATCCTGCGCATACGGCAACTAATAATGAAGCTGCCAATAATCTAAATATTTTCATTATCGAGTTTAATCTACGCTCACCTGTTCCCTACGGCAAGCCATAAATAAAAGAGGTGTGGGAACTATATCTGTCTTATCCTACATTCAGGTCTTCGCATTACCTTTGGCACGGATAAAACAATAACCCCACACCAAAAGGTATATAGTTCACCTAACCGATGAATATATATCAAATGTGTGGGTGCTATTGCTATCATCTTCGTGCCAATATCAAAGTTGCGAAGTTTGAATGTAGAAGATAATTTCAATAACACCTTTCGTTAAATATGTCCTTCCAACTCCCTAACACATTAGTTCATTGGAATTGATGCAAAGATAATGAAAGGTTTTAAATCATTAGGTATGAAGTGTGGATTAATAGTAAATTCTATGCCCTCAAACATGGTCTGAATGGGATATTTAATAAGAGTTGCATCTGAACTTTGTAAATCCATGTGGGTATCAAATTCACTTCTTCCCATATAAAGACTAAATTCTGAATATTCTTACCCACCTTGAATTATCATCTTTAAGTCAGTATATTGTTGGATATTCAAGAAGTGCTACCTGTAACATGATTAATAAGAGTTGAGATAGTTCTAAAGTCTGTAAACTTATATAATTGATTTACTTCTATAAGGCTGAAATGCCAAACTACCAAGATTGGACTTTAGATGTATCTAAGCTCAATATTCTATGGATTTGGGACAGAACTATTCAGACCACTATAAAGATGAATCTTAATAATCCTGTCCCAATCAATTAGAAGCTCAAACAGTCATAAGTCTGTAGAATCTCTTCCTGCCTTAGTCCCAAGTATCTTTTTGTAATGGCAACAGAACTATGGTTGAACAATTCCATCAGCTTTACTAAGGCAAGTTCAGCATTATCACTATTCATATTATAGACCTGCCTACCAAATGTCTTTCTAAGCGAATGGCAACTAAAGTTCTTAATCTTTAACTTGTATTTCTTCTTCACCTCTTTAAGAATGATATTGATTCTCTGAACTGTGAAGATAGTGCCTTTCTGACTTATAAGAATTGGTGCATTGATTCCAACAGGATTTATATGCTCGTAGCACTCTTTAATATGATGTTGTAATTGGGGGTTCAGTCTGATAGTCCTTACTTTGTCTGTCTTCTTCTCAATTACTGTAAACTCGTCAGCATCTAATATCTGCTTCCATCTTAGAGATAGAATATCAGATATTCTTAATCCTGTGAAGCATCCTAAAGCTATAAGAAGTGAGATTTTATAATTCTCGTCTTTGGCTAACTTCCTTATGAGGTTCATTGCATCAGACCAAACAAGATAGTCTGCGGTTGTGCTTGAATATTTAAGTGACATAATGTTCTGTTTTATAATGAAATGAATAGAAGTGAATATTAATTTTTAGTTATGTTTGCTAACTCATTGATTATTAAAGGAATATTCACTAATTATCAAAGTGAATATGATAAGGACACCCAATTTAGAATTAGAGTGTCCTTTACCTTATTATAATTCTCCCTCGTCAGCAAAACTGTAATATCCTGTATCTGTTAATATGAGGTGGTCTAAAACTGTAATTCTCATAAGTCTTGCAGCATCCTTAACCTGTTTAGTAATCTCCATATCCTGCCTGCTTGGTTTCGTGTTACCACTTGGGTGGTTATGAGCAAGAATAAGAGCTACTGAATTGGTAAGCAATGCAGCTTGTAAAATTACTCTTACATCAGCACAAGTTTCAGTAATTCCTCCCTCTGAAATGAGAGTGTAACCTAAAATTTGGCTGGTTTGGTTTAGAAACAAGACTTTGAAATATTCTTTGTAACAGATTGTACCCTCCTTATAGGTAGGAAGTAAGTATCTATAAGCATCCTCAGAACTGACTACCTTATGCAGTTTCTTGAATTTGGGTTTGTAGGACAGTTCCACTTCACCTACAGTATAATCTATATCCATAATGTACAATGTTTAATAAGTTGGTAGAAATAAAGAAAGGACACCAACTTAATGATGTCCCTTCCTCTCTCAATCAACAATCCACTCAGCCCAAGAACCAAGCGTATTCACTATCTCCTAATTTGGCACGTTGAATGCCTTGTACAAACTCTGTACAGTTAAGATTCCTCTCCAAGAAGTTATCAATGTAACTTGACTTTACAGAACCATTGAGCAGGTTTAAGAGCTGCCAGCCTGTAATGCTGTCCCCCGTACTCTTGAAATTCACATCAGAAACGAATGCTCTGCAAGCTGCATTAATCTGACTGTCTCCCAACAATAGACGAGGTAAGCGTTTCTGTTGGTTGGGTGTAAGAGCTTGATATAATCTCATCCTGCCTATTATCTGGCAGAACTCACTCGTTGAGATTGACATCTGCCCAAGTGTCCTTAACAGATGCAGGTCTTTGGATGGATTGTAAGCATGGAACAGATTCAATGCTGCTGCATATAGTTCCTGTACGCTTAGGACTTCTATCTTATCCTGCAAACCGTCAGTGGTGAGCATGAGATTACTGCAAACTCTATTCCTAAATCCTATGAAGATTTTAAATCTCTCAACAGATTTCTTACTGTATAGGTTAATCTCGTTATATGCTCTCACTCCACCAATGGATAACGCTAAACGATTACCGTATTCATCATGTACAATGGATGGAATTTCAAAGCAGAAACACATTCTCTGATAGAATAAAGTTTTCTCTTCGTCTGTCAATTCAGATGCTTTCTTACCCAATGCACTTGGTATTCTACCATTGATAGGGTGTGAGATTCTAATCTCTGGCATATCAAACTGTTCTCCATGAAAGTAATCCTTAGCTGCATCCACTACTGCACCTATAAAGGATTGGTGGCTAATGGTTTCTTCCATTGATGCAAAACTTGGAATGATGCAGTCTTGTTGTAGGTGCTGTAAGGTTACTTCCTGTGTATTTGCTTCAATGAAATGATTTACTCTTTTGGGTGCTGTTACTTCTTCCACAATGATTGCTTCTTCTGCAAACTCACCCATGTTTAATGATTCTCTACGCTGTGCCATAGCTGGCATAATTACTAAATCTCTCATAATGAAATTGAATTAAATGGTTATTGATTGAATTAACTCTGAAATTGGTAAAGTCCATATCGTTTTGGATTGCTCCGTTACGATTTGGACTTTACTACAATTCACTGAATTACTTTTAAGTGATATTTACAATTAGACAGTATTACCATTATGTCTGTATTGTGTATCGCTTTAAGAAGTCCATGAATGATGTGAGGTGAATAGTAAAATTTATAATGATTGAGGGGGTGGGCAGGTCTATGCTTAAACTCATTTTTCTTTCACTTGGTGAGAGGGGGAGTTTAAAGGGGTGTAGTAGCGTTCACAGTTCAGCTATCGGGTTCAGTTCAGCTATCGGGTTCAACCTTCGCTTCGCTCGGTCTCACAAATTTATATCTGAGAATGCTTTCAACTTCAAATTTTTATGAATTGGGACAAAACTATTCAGACCATAATAAAGATTGATTTTAATAATTCTGTCCCAATATCGGACTATTCAAGTGAATATCTCTTTTCAAGTGGAATGTACTTTAAGGCGGGTTTTGGGTATGGTCATTCTGTCAGAAAGTCTAAAATATTTATCCAAGTAGGTAGCCTTAGCTTGTAAAGGTTTACCGTTATCATCCACAAGCTCATATTTATCATATATGGTCTGTAAGTTGGTTACTATCTCATTCTCTGAATATGGTCTGCCTATTATAAAAGTGCTATGGATTTCATCTATTGGTACGAAGCAAATCTCCTTCTTATGTGCGGATTTAAGTTGCCGTTTCATGGTAGCTAAATCATAGTCGATTTCTATAATCTTATCCATGCCGAACTTCTCATAGTACTTGCACAGTTCGGGAGCTTCATGTCTTAAAGACCTCAATTCTTCCTGTTGTTCTTCGGTAAGAAATTTCAAAACCAGTCCTTCGGGTTTTAAATCCTGCAACCGTTCCAATATCTGTAACTTTCTCTCTCTTGACAATGGTTTAGCTTTTACAGCTTTAGGTTTCTCTTTGTAATGCTCATAATGGTACGACACATTAAAATGTCCTGTCTCATTGTAAGCATTGTTTAATGACTGTAAGTCTTGGTAGAACGATTCGACTTTGGACTTCTGAATGTCACATTCTACCAAGAACGGGTTTACCTTTCCTTTGTAATCATTATTTCTAAACAAGACCTTATAAATTGGGATGCGCTCCTGTATCTCGGTCAGAAGCTGCCTTTCCCTGCCTGTAAGAGTTTCCTTTAAGTCTGCAAGCATATTATAGACCTTACTCTGTGCTTCCATATCTTCAATGATTTCTTCACGAGATTTAGGCTTTAAATCCTCCTTCCAATTCGTTATATGTGTAATGTTACCAATTCCTGAACGAAACCTGCCTGTTATTTGGACGGAATGGGTGAAAGGGTCAATCATGGTCTGAGCCTTGCTCAAACAGTCTGTAACCATTATTATATCAGGCTTGTCAGGAGTATCTAAATCTACTGCTGAATAGAACCTGCTCGTAAAGAAGCTGTACTGTTCCAATATCTCACCCGACACGAAGCTGTCAGAAGCCTTGTAGCCGTCCTCATGGAGTTTGTTAATGGCGTTCTCCTGATTGGAGCAATAGATTTTACTGTGGTTCCTGATGTCTGCTTTATCTATCAAGGTCTTTGCATAGTCAGGTGAGTTTAGGAATATAGCTTTCTTGTTATCGTTCAAGGATATTTGCTTTAAGAACTCCAACTGTACGTTATTCGTGCCTATTAACGATAGATTCTTCTTGTAGTCGTAAGTGGGTACAATCTTGATATGACTGAACGAATGTTTGGTAAAACCTTTTAATTTGGGTGATAATGGAGTAGCTGAAATCAATGCCTTGTTGTCAAAGCTAAAGAAGTCGAAGAATGGCTGAACTATGGCAGGTCTAAAATTTGAGTCCTGTACTACTTTCTCGCACTCATCTATAAGCAGGAAGAAGTCTTTAAAGAGGTTTACACCTGCATATTCAGCCGCCTGTTTGACTTTGGAATAGCTTTCAGGAGTTACTATAATCTTCTTGTAACGTATGGACTTGTCGAGCAGATATTTCTTAACATCGTAATCCGTAACTCCTTCACGCACTCCCAACAAGTTTGAGTATTTGACTTGCTTGCTGTCAATTACGGGAACATTGGGTTCAATGATTATGGAGTTACGTTTGGCATATCTTTCATCCAATTCACAAGTTGTAGCTCCTTTGGCTGTTAAAGTCTTATCAATAATGGCATTACTCGGCAGACCGTCAGGGTAGAGGTCTGACATATATTGATTGTCCCGAATTTCAACGAGTTTTAACTCCAAGTTGGTATTCTCTATCATAATCTGAATTTAAAGTTTAATCGTTTGAATTATGGGACAAAAGTAATAATAATTATCTTTATTATGGTCTGAATGATTCTGTCCCATTTTAGTAAAATTTGGTCTAAAGGCAGGCATATCGTTCTAATTCCTTTAACGGCTGCTGCAATCATTCCCTGTATCGGACTTCAAACCCGTTCCTGCTACAAATCTCTTTCATTTCCTCCAATGTGTAGTAAGCATCCACTTCATCACTGTCTGTCAGTAATGTGTTATTGGGAGTATAGAAGTTCCGTATGTCAGGGTGGTACTGTGCCAATGTGTCTTTGATGAAGTAGGCGCACTTTTGTTGAGCCTTTCGTGGTTCGTAGAATATATTGAATATTCCTTCAATGGTATCAACCTCAGGAAACAATAAACCTTGTCTATGTATAAGGGGTAAATGCCTTTCACGTACTCACGAAGGACTTTCATCTGCTTTTCAAGGTCTGCTTCCACCTCTTTAAAATATTGCTCCGTAAAGTCCGTACTGTTGAACCGCTTGATGTTGAAATCTGACAGTCTTATTCTGTCTGTCAGTCTATCCATTTGAGCCTTTATGGATGAAAGCTCTTTCTCAATCTTGGACTTCCGTTCCTTGTAACGGTTCTTGTCTATGTCATTATCCAAATATAAGTCCTCCAACCTTGTAAGTTTGTTCTCCTGCTCCTTATAAGATATTTTAAGTGCATCCTGTTCCTCAATGGCTTTACTCTTGTTATCGTTCTCTCCTGCAATAGCTTCAAGACGTTGCTCCACATTCATCTTACCGACATAGAACAACTGTTCCTTTACGAAGTTCCATATTATAGGGTTTACAATCCTTTCATTCAGATAGACTTGGCTCTTACAGCCTGTCAGACTATTCTTGTCACTTGTGCATTTGAAGTGTACGGTATCTCTCTTATTGGAGTGCAGCCTTGTGTAGAATGCTCCACATATGGAACACTTGATAAGTTTCTGTAATAGGTACTTGGTAGCTCTCGGATAAGGGGTGGTGGTTCTGTTGTTAGCTAACTTCTTCTGCACCTTGTTATAGGTTTCCTCGTCTATAATGGCAGGAATGTCAAAGTAGAATGTATCAGTAACCTTGTCTATCTCGTCATAGATATTGGCTTCCGCTCTGCCTGTGTAAGCTTTGTTGTTTAGTATGAACTTGGTGTTGCCAATGCTCTTTAGCTTCTTTATATCAGGGTACTTACCATAGATATATCTCGTTGTGGTAATCAACGCCTGTCCTTCTTCAAGGTACTTGTCGAACATCTCTTTCACGATTGGAGCATATTCATTCTTGACTAAATAGCCGTTCTTCTGTCTTGTATATCCGAATGGTGGGATGCCTGCAAACCATTGACCTAATCCTGCTGAATCTCGTTTACCTGACGCCATTCTGAAACGAATGGATGCAAGTTCTTCCTCCGCCTGTTCAAATGCTTTGCGTAGCTCCTTCTCAAATTCTAAATTGACCTCGCCTGTCTCTATGTCAATAGTCCATTTCCTTTTATCTCTAAAGTAGATTGGAATGCTGTAATCCCGATTAAACTTATCGACCAAAGTTACTCCATATAGAAAGTTTCTTGTCAGTCGGGAGACCTCCGAGATAAGAACGACATCAATTTCATCATTCTCACAGGCATCAATCAATTCATCAACAGACTTGCGGTTGCCCTTACGAATATCATCCTTACCAGTTACGTGTTCACCGAAGACTTTGGCGACTTTCAATTTAAACCTGCTGGCGACTTTCTCAAGTTCCAACTTCTGACGGTTATAATCCTGTATATTGGTGCTACATCTTAGCAATAATGCTGCTCGTTTCATCTTCTTAGTGCTTGAATTTCAGCACAAATATAGCACTTTAAATTTTATCATAAAAGTTATTAGCTTAATTGATTAAGCCGAACTCCGTCAATTTGCGCTCCATGCCGGACTGGACCGTCAGGTCGAAACTATCCGTATAATACCGTTTTAACTCCGGGGGCAACAACAATTTGCAAAACGTTGACTTTTGCCTTCCTTGCATACGGCTGACCAACACCGGCGACACGCTGTTGGCATACAAGCGGTCTGTCCCCAGCCATTGCGCCGCCATCGCCAACATCCAGCGGTGGAACCCTTTCACCCACAACGGCGCAGCAGAGACACGGCGTGCCAACCCCTCGACCCGGTCTGTCTCGTCCCAGTCCGGCAATTCGTCCATATATAACCGGAACGGATGATATTCGGGCGTGCAATCCGACAATACATAACGCGATACATCCCTGTCCCAGCAATCAATCCCTTGCTTGCGCGCCTCTATACAAATACTGTTCAATTCGCGCTGCCCCACCGGACGAAAAGCAGCCGGAACGACTCCCTGTTTCCGATATTCCGTCTCTTCCGTCAACCGGTTGAAGCGAAAATCATACTGTTCATCCAAAAACTGTTCCAGACAACCCATCATCCGGGTTGTTTGCCGCAAAGAAGTATCCGTCCGAGGAGGCAAAGCCGCTTTTGACTTCAACGGTTCCTCCATCGACGCAATTCCCGTAACTTTACCATTACCTACAATAACCCACCCTGCCAACAGGCGGCAGCATTTTTCAATCCATTTTCTTAGCATATCCCAATCTGTTTTCATTGTTACACAATACAAATATAATGCAGGATATCAAGGTTTTACAAATCCCGTAACAACTATTTCCCAACAATTTCATCTACTAACAGCATGAGTAACAAGTGTTGTTTATGCCACTAAGTACTAATGCCTACGATACAATATTTTTATCGCCTCACAGCTGTGAGACGATAACATCACAACTGTGATACAATAGATCCACACGTGTGATCCAACCGCTTCACAATTGTGAGGCGATAAAGAAATAGGCATATACAGGGCAGACGCATTAAAATAAATATCTAATTTACAGTAAAAAAACTATTACTTAATCGATTTAGATTGTTGATTAATAATCTATTATAGTATATTGTTTTAAGAATAA
>NZ_QSDP01000146.1:0-11962 GCF_003463685.1 Parabacteroides sp. AM58-2XD | reverse complement strand
TAATCTATGTTTCTTTGTTCAGAATAGTGGAGTTTATTACCAATCTAACGGACAGATAAACATAATCTCTCAAAACAATCAATTAAAAAATTTACTTGTCCGGAATGAAAAGCTAATTACTTATACCGGTTCCACTCTTTATATCTATTCAAATTTTACGACTAAAGATGCTATTAATGTAGAAAATATCAACGATGTTACATCCGGTAAAGATGCTAATACATTTTGGATAGCGACCGGAATAAATGGTATAAAAGGAATTAAAAAGAGTAACGAACAATATACTACTATCCTGGAAAATACAAATAATGAATTATATTCTCCCAAACGGAATTATAATTATTTTATGACCATAGAAAACAATCAATTATATATTGTGGGAGGAGGCCGTAATTCCGATCGATTAAATATTCCCGGAACATTAATGATTTACAATGGAAACGAATGGTTTAATCTCGACGAAAACGAAGTTAATAAAGAAGTCAACAAACAATTTCCAGAAAATAACTTCATATTTACAACAAAAGATTACACAGGGATAGCAGTCGACCCCAAAGATCCTACCCATTATTTTGTTTCCGCTTATGGAGAAGGTGTATTAGAGTTTAGAGAAAATAAATTCGTAAAACTATACAATCATACCAATAGTACTATATCTCCCGCATTAAATAAAACAACTGAACAACAATTCACTTACAACCGAATAGGAAGTTTAACCTTCGATAAAGAAGGTAATCTATGGATGACCAACTGTGAGATAGACGATGGAAGCATCAAAGTATTAAAAGCAGATGGTACTTGGATTTCTCTGATTCATGACAAATTGAATCATGCTTATCAGGCAGATAAAATATTAATTGCTTCAAATAATCGAAAATGGATTAACTCTCCATCTCCAATTGGTATTTTCGTTTTAGATGATAAAGGAACGATAGATGACGTCAGCGATGATGAGTTCGATTCATTTACAATATTCAAGAATAATAACGAAAGTATAGAAGCTGCCGGTTTCTATTGTGTTACAGAAGATAAGAACGGACAAATCTGGATTGGGACAAACAGAGGTCCTGTCTATTGTCTTAATTCCAAAGCTGAAATAAGTAAACTACAATTCTCCCGTGTCATTCGTCCGTTAGAAGACGGAAATGGAGAAGGCTATGCATTTCTGGATGGCGAACAAATCAATGCCATCGCCGTCGACGGAGGTAATCGTAAATGGATAGGAACACAAAGTTCCGGTGTATTTTTAGTCAGTGAAGACGGGATGGAAACCATCTCCAACTTTACAACAGCCAATTCTCCACTCCCATCCAACCAGGTCAATACTCTAGCTATCAACCAGCAGACCGGAGAAGTCTTCATCGGTACCGAAAAAGGACTGGTATCTTATATGGGAGATGCAACGGAAGGCAGTGAAGATTATTCGGATATATATGCTTATCCGAATCCCGTTCGGCCGGAACAGAATGACCGTGTAACCATCGTCGGATTGATGAATGATTCAAATGTAAAAATAACCGACCTGAAAGGCAATATCATTTATCAGGGTAAATCGGCCGGTGGAACATTTACATGGGATTGCAGAAGAAAAGGTGGTGGCCGTGTTGCTACCGGAATTTACCTGGTATTATCAGCAACACCGGAAGCTAAAGAAAGTGTCGTTACTAAAATAATGGTAGTAAAATAAAAAATCAGCCCTGTTATCATGATGAATAACAGGGCTGATTTTTTTATTATAAACCTAACTTCTCAGATATCTCCAACATCTTCCGAATCGGTTTAATAGCTTTTTTCTGCACCTCTTCGTCTACAAATATTTCCGGCATCTCATACTTCAGGCAGTTATAGAGCTTCTCCATCGTATTCAAACGCATGAAATTACATTCGTTACAAGCACAGGTACTATCGTTTGGCGGAGCCGGGATAAACTCCTTTTCCGGACTCTTTTTCCGCATTTCGTGAATGACGCCGCTTTCCGTCGCTACAATGAACTGTTTCTTCTCAGACTTGATGGTATGCTTCAAAAGTGCCGCAGTCGAACCTACGAAGTCGGAAACCTGTATAACGGGCTGTTTGCATTCCGGGTGGGTGATTACTTCCGCATCCGGATACTGTTTCTTCAATTCCAGTATCTTTTCCAGTGAAAATTGTTCATGCACATGGCAGGCACCATCCCACAGCAACATATTACGTCCGGTAATACTGTTGATATAATTACCCAGGTTACGGTCCGGACCGAAAATCATCTTCGTTCCTTCCGGGAAACTTTCAACAATCTGACGGGCATTCGTGGAAGTTACCACCACATCTGTCACCGCTTTCACAGCAGCAGTTGTATTCACATAAGAAATAACCACATGATCCGGATGCTGTTTTACAAATTCAGCAAACTCCGGAGCCGGACAACTGTCTGCCAGCGAACAACCTGCATTCAGGTCGGGAACCAATACCTTCTTATCCGGACAAAGAATCTTTGCCGTTTCACCCATGAAATGAACACCACAAAGAACAATGATATCCGCCGTTGTTTTAGCCGCCCACTGAGCCAGTGCCAGGCTATCCCCTACATAATCCGCTATATCCTGTATATCGCCTGTCTGATAATAATGAGCAAGGATAACTGCATTTTTCTCTTTACGCAACTTATCAATGGCCTCCTTCAGATTAATATCTTTAGGAACCGGTGCGTCCATATATCCGATTGATTGATTCGTCAACATAGTATATCTATTATATTATTCCTGATTTCAATAGTCTATCAACAAGGTTATCACCAGTCTTTATTATTGATATTCTTACTATTAGTATAGTTATTAACTTCTTGTTGATAATCTGCAAAGGTAAAAACTTTATTCATTCCAACCGAAAAACAAAAGCTAAACTTAGCTATCCAATGACAAAAAAAGGTATAAATTATTTACCTTATTCTATAGGGGCGAGCAGAGAGTTTGTCACACCTCATTATCAAACAGTTATCCTTAAAAACAGTTACAACCAGGGGTAAAAACATACTACTTTTGCCCTTGTGTTTGTCACCGTTAACATTTGAATACATTCAATAAAAGTAGCTTATTATCATCCCGATGACATTGAAATGCCATCCCGGTGTTGATGCCGCCTCACCGGGACGACAATATTCAAAACTAATAGCTTTTATCATTAAAGCCTATTGCTTTTACGCTTAAAGTCTATTACCTTTGACCTTAGTCATAGCTATCCGGATAATAATACGAGGTTTTAATTCTATGTTATTGACCGGATCCGGGGTATATTCACAGTTAGTCCCTTCGGGACATTCGCTGTCACTATTCTTAATCCGATGATATGAGTTAATGACATGAGGTTTCATCAATCATTAGTTATCCACAATCATATATTATATTCTTATTAATCTTTAATTTAAAATTTAAATATGATGAATATAATATCCTGTTGAAACAGTTAATACATTTATGTTACAATATTTGTTTGGAGAGTTATTAAAGTATATGAACCGGTTATCAAGAGGATACTAACATGAATAATGATATTTTAATTACTGTATATCTTTATATTACGTACTTTATTAGTTTTATGTTGATAACTGGTTGTGTGTAAAAGTTTATATCTCCGGATGGTTGTTGAAACGTGTATAACCCTTGTTAATAGCTTGTAATAAATAATGGGTTATAATTGTTGCATAATTAAAACAAGGGGGTGTATAATGGAGATTCTGAATAATGCAAGAACTTTTTTTCATTTTGTGTTCACTACTTATCAATACCTTTTCAACGGCATATCCACATTAATTCGCTACTTTTGCAACCAAAGAAAATAGCTATGCGTAAACTAAAGATAACAGAAATGAACCGCCTCACGCCGGAGGCTTTCAAGGAAAGTAAAAAGATGCCTTTAATTGTTGTACTTGACCATATTAGGAGCCTGAACAATGTCGGTTCCGTTTTTCGTACTTCCGATGCGTTCCGGGTAGAGGCTATTTATTTATGTGGCATTACGGCCTGTCCTCCTCATGCAGAGATTCACAAGACGGCTTTAGGGGCGGAAGAAACGGTCGACTGGAAATATTTTAAAGATACACACGAGGCTGTTGATAACCTGAAACAACAAGGGTATGTCGTATGTGCCATTGAACAGGCAGAGGGAAGCGTGATGTTAGATAAGTTGTTGTTAGACAGGAATAAAAAATACGCTGTTATCATGGGAAATGAAGTAAAAGGTGTTCAACAATCCGTTGTTGATAACTGTGATATGTGTATTGAAATACCCCAATACGGGACAAAACATTCATTGAATGTGTCGGTAACGACCGGGATTGTTATCTGGGATTTCTTTAAACAGTTATCAGAGTAATCCTCTTTCCACTAGGATAACGATCCGTTCCGTCATGGCATCTTTTCCTTTCGGGTCGTATTCGGATTTCAGGCTGGCTCCGAACATACCGGCAAACAGGTTCCAGAAGCCGGCCCTGAAACTACCCAGATAAGCTTTCAACAGGTTATAACTGGATTGGTTACATTCCCTGTCTATCAGTTTGATAAGTAGTTTGCCTTGCGAGAAAGTCAGCTTTTTCAACTCCGGTTTATATTCTTTGAACAAGTCTTTTTCCATCCGCTTCAGATGAGCCTGGCGGGCTTTGTCATCGGGAAGGGTTTCCATGTATTCGTACGTTTCTATTAATGTTTCGTAGACCATCTTGGCATAAGGTAACGTACGTTTGACATCGCGGACCAGTTTGTTATACTTTTGTTCTTCCCGTTTGTTTTTAAAACGAACTTGCGGAAAGACAAAGACTTCCTGCAAGTTAACAACGGCAATGGTATCTTTCCCGTCGACATACGCTCTTTGTACACCTTCGGGAAGTGTATTTATTTTCAGCTTCTGCGCCTGGCTTCCAACTGCACAGAATAGAAATAAAATCAGGATTTTATACCATCTCTTCTTTATCATCGTTTACAAAAGTAGGTGATTTACCAATAGCCTGTACCGGTTTTACAGAATTTGACTAATTATATGGAAATGATAATTTAGTTGTTAATAAGTTGTCAAGTCAATAAGAATCATTATATTTGCTCCGATTCTGATAATGACAAAACGGTATGACTATGAATATTGAATAGTATTTTGCATTAAAAGAGCGTTTATTTATTAACAACCAAAAATATCTTATCTATGAAACAATTGTTTTTATGCCTCCTGTTGGGGATTTCTCCCTGTTTGTATGCTGTTAATAACCTTCGTTTGCCCGGTGTTCGTTGTATGGGAATGGGCGAGTGTGGTGTTGTGCAATCTGCACTTTTTAATCCTGCGGTAGTTGCTTTGGATAGTTATAAGTCTTTTGATATCAATTACTTTAATTATTACGGACTGAAAGAACTGGGAACGGTGGGTTTGTCGTTCAGTTATCCGAACAACTTACTTTCTGCGGGTGTTAATATCTCTTCTTTCGGTTACGACCGATACCGGGAAAGTATGTTCCGTGTTTTCCTGGGAAAATCACTTACTGAAAAATGGACGGTTGGTATTAGTATTCAATATACATTTCTTCAGACCGAGCTGGTTGAAGAGAAGCCGCAATACTTGTCTGCCGATGTCGGTATCTTGTTTATTCCCGTTGAAAAGTTGTTGATTGGTGTGTTGATACAGGATTTTCCATCCGTCAGTATTCAGAAAAAAGAGATTGATATAGAGTCTTTTATATCTTATTCATTGCAAATAGGTTTTCAATGGGAAGTAATTAACAACCTGTTGATAGCCGGAAATGCGGAGACGAATAAACAGACCGTATTAACAGGTTGCATCGGCATGGAATATCAGTTGCTTACTCATTTTTATGTACGCACCGGTATTAAGACAACCCCTCTCCTGCCTACCTTGGGAATAGGATACCGGTTATCGGGTTTTATTGTAGATATGGCCGCTCTTTATCACCCGGTGTTGGGAATAAGTACCGGTATTGGTTTGAAGTATTGTTTTTAACGGAATGATCACTATGAAAAGATTGTTGACAACCCTGTTGGTATACCTGTTTATAAACAGTTATAACCTTAATAGTCAGACTATATATTCTGTTGATAAGTGGATGGAATATATAGAAGAAATGGCTTCTGAAACGGAAGATGAAGCACAGATTGAAAACCTGTATTCGGACCTTTCCTATCTGTCGGAACACCCTTTTGAACTGAACAGTGTGACCGAAACTGAACTGAAACGTCTGCCTTTCCTGTCTGACCAACAAATAAATAGCCTGTTGGCTTATCGTGTGAAATATGGAAAGCTGGTCACTCTTTATGAACTGAAGAATGTGGAAGGAATGGATTTTTCAACGATTTCTTTATTGCTTCCGTTTGTTTATATCGGAGACATATCGGTTAATAAGCGGCCATTTTCTGTTAAGAACATGTTGAAGTATGGTTCTAATGAATTGCAAATCAGATATGATAAGTGTTTTCAACAGAAAAAGGGATATTGTTCATATCCGGATAGTATCTTACAGCAATATCCGAACCGGAAATATCTGGGGGAACCTTTCTATCATTCCCTGCGTTATTCGTATACTTTTGATGACAGGCTTCAATGGGGAATGGTAGCTGAAAAGGATGCCGGTGAACCGTTTTGGAATAACCATCATAAAGGCTATGATTTTTATTCGGTACACCTGTTTTTTAAAGATATGAATAAATGGTTGAAAACTTTGGCTATCGGTGACTATAAGGTTTCTTTCGGGCAAGGTCTGGTTATCAGTAATGATTTTACTCCCGGTCGCAGTTCGATAGTGGCACAGGCGGAAAGACGCAGCAATGGTTTCCGTTGTCACTTTTCAACAAATGAAAATGATTACTTTCGCGGAGTAGCTTCTACTTTAGTATTAAAACAGGTATATATCAGTTTGTTATACTCGTATAGAAAGTTAGATGCCGGTGTTGATAACTATGAAGTCAGTACATTTAAAACAGATGGTTTGCACCGGCTGGAGCGGGATTGGGAAAAGAAACATACGGTTCCTATGCAGACATATGGCGGAAATGTACACTATACGACTTCGAATCTTTCCGTCGGGTTTACAGCTCTCTCCTACTCTTTCGGAAAATATCAGGTACAACCGGACCCGAAACCTTATAATCTTTTCTATTTCCGTGGAAACGATAATATCGACATAAGCGTTGATTACATGTTTAAAACAAAGAAAATAAAGTTTTACGGAGAAACAGCCATGTCCTCAAACAAGGCTGTTGCCACATTGAATGCCATCCGGTTAACGCCTGTCTCCTATTTTTCTTTATTGTTGCTTCATCGTTATTATGATAAAAAGTATCAGGCTTTTTTCGGGAATGCTTTCGGACAGCATTCATCCGTACAGAATGAACAGGGGTTCTATACCGGGATGCAGTGGACGCCGTTTGCCCGTTTCAAATTGTCGGCGTATGCGGATTTGTTCCGTTTCCCCTGGTTGAAATACGGTGTGGATGCTCCTTCTTCGGGACAGGAATATATGGTTCAGCTGGATTATAATTCGGGAAAGAACTTTACGACCTATTTGCGTTATAAATACAGAAAGAAAGAAAAGAACCGGACGTTGGAAAATGAATTGGCATTGAGTATTCTGCCTTATTCCCAGCAACGTATCAGACTGCAATTGCTTTATGGAATGCAATCGACATGGATGTTGAAAACATCTGCCGACGGTGTTTATTATGATGAAGGAAAAGGAAAACGGAGTCTTGGATGGATGATCTCGCAAGGTGCAGGCTGGAAGCCGTCTTCTCTCCCATTCCAATCAGATATTTACCTGGCTTATTTTCATACGGACGATTATTACAGCCGTATCAATTCGTATGAGAAAAATATATTGTATGCTTTCAGTATGCCTTCGTTTTATGGGAAAGGAATCAGGTTGTCATTTTCTTTCCGATGGGATATAATAAAGAAACTTTCTCTTTCTGCTAAACTGGGACATAGTTATTATGCAGACCGCGACTTAATCGGTACGGATCAGGAAGAGATAAAAGGACATAATAAAACGGATATGTATATGCTTTTACGGTATAAGTTTTAGAAGATATATTTACAATTCAATATCTAATTTATGTTTGATGGAATCCTTTAGTATTTTAGTGAATTTTTCTGCACCGTCTTCTGATAAATGATCGCCGTCTTTGAAATCGTTATCATTGAATTGGTCATCTTTTAGAAAGTTGAAATAAAATACATTTTCGTGATTATTATCCAGTTCTTTTGCGGTGGATAATAATTGGTCGAGTTGATGCTTATCCAGATGCTCATAATAACTATGCCAGGTTGGTGTAGTGACAAGAATTAATTGAATCTGTTTATCTTCACAGAACTGAATGATTTTGTGAAGATATTTCAGATTATCATTCAAATCTTTCCGATTATTTAATGTATGTCGTTTGGCTGCTTTTATGCCACTTACTTCCAAATTATCTTTTGAAGATTTGTTTACTCTGAATCCTAAAGGAGAATATTGTGAAGTACCCTCTTTCAGATAGTCTTTTATTTTCTCATAAGTAATGCTGCTCGTTATTTCCACACTGTATTTATATTTCTCATATCCCATATAAATACCATAATATTTTAACCGGGATTTATCCGTATAATCCATTTTGTCCTGAAGTGTACAATATGAAAAAGAAAGGATAACGCATTTTAAATTATTGTACATATTCTCATATTTGGTTAATACAAAATAGTCACGTTCCAAATCCTGTGAAGAATTTGCGAAATTGAAAGCGCTGTTGGTCAGGAATAAAGGATTGATTCCCGACATACAATGTGAATTACCCAATATGAGTGTATTCAGGCTATCTGCATGCTGTGACATCCACTCGTTTTTATATTTGTAAGTGTTCGGTATTTGCCGGATAGCATATTCCAACAGGATGAACAGTATCAGGATAGGTATCAGAAAGACAATCAATCGTTTTATAAATTTCTTCATATCGTTTAGAATTGAAAATAAATGAAATCGGCCGGTGTACCTTGCAGAAAGACGATTATAAAAATCAGGATATAATAGATTCCCCAACGGACCACAGGTGATTTAATCTCTTTATTTATTTGTAATGCATGTTCTTTTTCCCGTTGTATCCATTCAACAATGAGTAGTACTAAGCAATATATCAACGCTCTTTTGCCGTGCGGAAAGGATACCTCGAATAAAGACGGAGAAAAAAGACGTGCTAAATAGTCGGATGCTTCGCCGATGTCGTTGGACCGGAAAATAATCCATCCGATAAGGACAAGGAAAAAGGTGGAAAACATCTGTACAGCTTCTTTGAAAGAGGGTAAAAGTTTGCCTTCAGCGATTACATTTTTCGTATATCTCCTGTTTTTATTGAGCAGCAAGAGAGGCATAAACAACAAGGCATGATAAATACCCCATAGAATGAACGTCCAGTTTGCCCCATGCCAGAGTCCGCTGATAATGAATATGATGAAAGTATTTCTGATTACTTTTGCTTTCTTGCAACGGCTTCCTCCCAACGGGATATAGATATAATCGCGGAACCAGGTGCTTAATGAAATGTGCCAGCGTCTCCAAAATTCGGAGATGTCTCTTGAAAAATAGGGATAATTGAAGTTTTTCATTAAATCTATTCCGAATAACCGGGCACATCCGATAGCAATATCCGAATAACCGGAAAAATCTCCGTATATCTGAAAAGTGAATAAAAGACCGCCGAGTAAAAGAGTAAAACCACTCTGATACTGATAACTGCCCCATATTTCATTGACTGCCATCGCACAATTATCGGCAATGATCATCTTCTTAAAAAATCCCCATAACATCTGTCGGCAGCCGTCTATTGCCTTACTGTAGTCGAATGTACGTCGTTTATAAAATTGGGGTAACAGATTGGTGGCCCTTTCTATGGGACCTGCCACCAGCTGCGGAAAGAAACTGACAAAAGCGAAGAATGCAATCGGATCATGACAGGCGGATATTTTCTTCTGATATACGTCGATACTATAGCTTAAAGCCTGTAAAGTATAAAAACTAATACCTACGGGAAGAAGTATATCCAGTGTTATCCAATCCGGTTCAAACCCTAATGAATGTAATGCAGTTTCAATATTAGTACTGAAGAAATCAAAATATTTGAACGTTCCCAGGATACCTATGTTGAGTAAAATATTGATCGTGTTGATTATCTTCTGTTTCTTCCGGTTGCCTTCGGCCCGTTCGATGAGAAGTCCGCTGACAAAACAAAAGGAACTGGTCAGTATGATCAGAGAAAGAAAACGTATATCCCACCAGCCATAAAAGATATAGCTTGCTGTTACGACAAGGAAGTTCTGCCATTTCAAATGCTTGTCTGCTAACCAATATACAATGAAAACGATCGGCAGGAAGCAAATGAATTCTATGGAATTAAACAGCACAATATAAAATATTGCGTCACTGATTCCCTGAAGTGACAATTGTTATAAAAGAAAACGCAGGAATTTACCGGCTTTTATCGTATCAGCAGTCAGTCATCACAGTTTACAGCACACAATAAGGCACCCTGGTATATCACTACTTACCCATAACAGGTAATGTGAAATACTAGTGTGTCGAAATTCTATAAACTATGAAATATAAACTGAAAAGGATAAAGCCGGACGCTTTCTATGATAAATGAGAGTGTGTCAAAATTCACTATTCTGTCATCCCGGACTTGATCCGGGATCGCATCCTACACAGATAATCAATGTTTAGGATAAGATGGCGGATCAAGTCCGCCATGACAAAACAAAATTTTGACACAGCCTCTAGTCGCAAAAGTAGTGAAACATAGCTTATTGCCTATTTAATTAATAATAAATAATGTTTCAATAAAGCAAGGGGGATGATCCTCTTTTTAGCTTTTCATCCTTGGTAATTATAAGGTCTTTTGTAGCTTTGTATCCGTAATTCAGGAAATATTATCCTGTTCTTTGTTATATAGAGAACTCGATAGATAAAAACGTATTAGATATGTCAACGATTCTTTTTGATAAAATAGTGTTCGGCCCGGTACATAGCCGGCGATTGGGTGTTTCTCTGGGTATGAACCTGCTTCCTGTGGACGGCAAACTTTGTTCTTTCGATTGCATTTATTGCGAATGCGGACTGAATGGGGAACGGCGTACACGTACCAAATTGCCGACACGTGCAGAAGTGAAGAAAGCATTGACGGAAAAGTTATCGGCTATGCAGGCCGAAGGAATTGCTCCCGATGTAATTACTTTTGCTGGTAACGGAGAACCTACCATGCATCCGGAGTTCGAAGGTATTATAGAAGATACGATTGCCACCCGCGACCGTTTCTTTCCGAATGCCAAGATTGCCGTCCTATCCAATTCAACCATGTTGCATAAGGAAGGAGTATTCCGGGCATTGAATAAGATAGAAGACAATATACTGAAACTCGATTCCGTGCTCGATAGCCGGATCCGGCAACTGAATGCCCCCAACTCCCCTACTTTTACATTTGATAAATTACTGGAACAATTATGCCGTTTTGAAGGAAACTTGATTATCCAAACCATGTTTCTTAAAGGCGAAGTAAACGGTGAATCAGTGGATAATACAACCGAAGTAGAAATAACCGGCTGGCTTGAAGCCTTGAAGCAAATCAAACCGAAACAGGTAATGATCTATACCATAGAGCGTGAAACTCCATTGAAAGGACTTAAAAAAGTTTCCAAAGAAGCATTGGACGCAATAGCCGACCGGGCACGGAAAGAAGGGTTTGACGTGACGGTTTCCTATTAAAGAGATGAAGGGCGTTTCTCAGAACTATCACAGGAATAAAAGAGCTATCATACTATCATATCTTTATATAATATACATATAATCAATATGTTATCCTATGATAGTTCCTGTTTTCAACTATCATTTACCTATCATGCAACTATCATAGTCTTGTCCTGAAACCCAATATATGCTTCTTATTTTACTGAAGTATATGACTTATTT
>NZ_QSDP01000145.1:0-12578 GCF_003463685.1 Parabacteroides sp. AM58-2XD | reverse complement strand
AAAGGGGATTTACCTTGAAAAAGGGGATTTACCTTGAACGTAAATAACATTGTTTTTTATTTCTTCATTTACTTGTTACTTGTCGATTTATCTATCACTGTTACGAAATTCCGGTTTATTACTTTCATCAGTAACAATTTTATTTTTTAATTATTTCTATTTTTATGAACATTTACATTGGTAACCTGAACTATCGTGTTCGGGAAGAAGATCTGAAACAAGTAATGGAAGATTACGGAGTGGTAGATTCTGTAAAGATCATCAAAGACCGTGAAACAGGTAAATCAAAAGGCTTTGCTTTTGTTGAAATGCCTGATGATGCAGCAGCTAAAAAAGCTATTGCTGAATTGAACGAGGCTGAATTCGAAGGTCGTCAGATGGTTGTAAAAGAAGCCAGACCAAAAATGTAATTCATTCTTTCCTGAAGAAATAAAAACTTCTACCTATATTTGGGCAGAAGTTTTTTTATGTCCGTACATTAATATTATAGATATGGTATTAAAAGGTATATATGCCGGTAAACCGGCCATGTTCCAGTTATGGCTCCTGCTGGTCAGTCTTTTGTTCGGAGCAGTCCTGTCATCCCTGATCGGAACGGGAATCTTTGTTTTGTCACACGGTGTATCCGTCAATATAACGCAATACCCCGATATGATGCGAATGATGCAGTTATTGTCAGCCATCGGGACTTTCCTGTTCCCGGCACTGGCGGTAGCCTGGCTGTGCAGTGCGGACCCGGCCGCCTACCTTTGTATAAAGCGTAAAGTGGATACCAAAATCCTGCTGCTAGCACTGGTCAGCATGTTCCTGATGTCCCCGGCGATCACACTGACAGCTTTGCTGAACAAACAAATGATATTACCGGAGTTCATGGCCCCGGTCGAAAGCTGGATGAAAGCGCAGGAAGCCCTCGCCGAACAAATTACCAATACACTTTTAGCCGGCGACGGTATGCTCACATTCCTGTCGAATCTGTTTGTCATCGCTATAATGGCCGGTATTACAGAAGAATTTCTGTTCCGTGGTGCCCTACAACGGATTATAGGTCAATGGACATCCAATCATCATATAGTCATCTGGTCTGCCGCTATTCTATTCAGCGCATTCCATTTGCAGTTCTACGGGTTCCTCCCCCGTATGTTACTGGGAGCATATTTCGGTTATTTGTTATATTGGAGCAGAAACATCTGGGTTCCGGTCTTCGCCCATTTCGTCAATAACGCTTTTGCCGTTATCAGCATGTCGGATATCCATCTGCGGGAGAATGAATTTATCACCGGAGATATATCCAACGCAAACCTGTTGCCTTACTCGGCATTAGCCGTAGTGACATTAGTCCTGTTCTTCTTATGCACCCGGCACATCAGGAGACTTTTGCAATAAAATAAGTTGAATTTATAAATCTTTTTTCCGCAGCACGAAGTCTTTCCCCAAATACTTTTCGCGTACGATCTCGTTTTCTGCCAATTGCTCTGCTGTTCCCTGGAAAAGCACTTTTCCTTCGAACAGCAAATAAGCACGGTCGCAAATGCTCAATGTTTCGTACACATTATGGTCGGTAATCAGGATACCGATATTCTTATGCTTTAACTTGGCAACGATCGTCTGGATATCCTGCACCGCAATCGGGTCGACACCGGCAAACGGTTCATCCAACATAATAAACTTAGGGTCGATCGCCAGACAGCGGGCAATCTCGGCACGACGGCGTTCACCACCAGACAACTGGTCTCCCAGGTTCTTTCTAACCTTGTTCAAGCCAAACTCAGCGATCAAGCTTTCCAGTTTTTCTTTCTGATATTCAGGAGTAGTTTCCGTCATTTCCAAAACAGAACGGATATTATCCTCAACCGTCATTTTACGGAAGATAGAAGCCTCCTGCGCCAGATAACCGATCCCATTACGGGCACGTTTGTAAACCGGGAATTTCGTAATTTCCATATCATTCAGGAATATCTTCCCCTCATTAGGAGTCACCAACCCCACAGTCATATAGAATGTAGTCGTCTTTCCCGCCCCATTCGGACCGAGCAATCCAACAATCTCCCCTTGTTTCACATTAATAGAAACATGGTTCACCACCGTTCGCGTTCTATATTTCTTCACCAGGTCCTCCGTCCGGAGCACCATCTGTTGTTCGTCTGCCATATCCTAATAATTTACGGGTACAAAGAAACGCAATTAATTAGTTTTCCACAAGACTATTATCATTTCTTACAATTCCATTACCACCAGCACCGGATTATCATCTTCACCAACATCGGCTATTCCCTCTTCGGCCGCAGTGGCTGCATCTATAAATGAAGCGACTATATTATCCTTAATATACAATGATCTCGTATTAAGTAAAACTCAGAAGTTAATACCTTTTTGACCTAAAGTTTTATCCAACTGATGGTATACTTTTCAATTTGAGTAATTTGAGGGAGATTTTAGCCAAAACACAACTTATAAGTTGTACATTTGAATAACTTGTATTACATTTGCAATGTAAAAAATGGGATTATGACATTTGACGATATAACAGAAGATGGTCGACTATGGGCTGTACGCTATGATGGAGAAAAGGACAATGCACTTTATACATTGTTCAATAGATGGAGCGATGTGATGTGGTTGCGTTCATTTTTCAAAGCTAATTGGCAGGACTTGACTTCGTATTTCAAGATTACCGATGTCAATCAAGCCATTAAAGATACTATAGAGGACAGCGACAGATTGCAGGGCATCATTATGGACATTTCCCCTGATGCTAATCTGGATGAGATATTCCATCCGTTGGAGAACTTCAGAACAGCGGACATTCTTCTGGGTAAAGAAAAGGCAAGACTGAAAAAACAAAAACGTCATTCATCATGGCTCCGCATCTATGCCATCAAACTTTCAGAAGGTGTATATGTTATTACAGGAGGAGCCATCAAGTTGACACTTAAAATGGAAGAACGGGAACATACCCGTCAGGAAGTGGTAAAATTGGAAAAAGTCCGCTCCTTCCTATTGAATGAAAACATTATTGATGATGACAGCTTTGTAGAATATATGAATACAATATAAACAAGGAGGTGAATATGAACAATATTGTACAGAAGCTCAGCGAGCACAGGTCTTCAACTCCTTCAAAATGGAGAGAAGAAGCGGAATTCAGAGCCACCAATAAGAGTTGGCAACACTACTCCCAGCACATCGCCATGATGATGCTTGACAAGATGGAAGAACTCGGTCTTACTCAAAAATCATTGGCAGAGAAAATGGGATGCAGCCAACAGTATGTATCAAAGATACTGAAAGGCAAGGAAAACCTTTCTATCGAAACACTATGTAAGATAGAAATTGCATTAGAACTTTCATTGCTTCCACAGACGACAGAAGCATACTGATACCGACAAAGGGGCGTGGGAAATAATCCATGCCTCTTGTTTTTTACTCCTTGCAGTGAAAAATTTGTTAGGATTTCCGCAACAGGCAAACAGAACATTTCCACATGCTAATTACTAATAACTCATTCCAAGAAGCTATAACATCATAATTTACCCTCGTCTGATTAAAAATGCACTCTCATAGTGCAAAAGAAATAACTTCACTCCGCTAAGAACTCATCTATTTTATCCGTCGCAATTTTCGTAGCAGACAGATTAAAATGATCAAAACAAGAATTAATATCCACCAGACAATCCGGCTCGTTTTTCTTCTGGTCACTTCCTGCTCGACAGAGACGGATGAAGTAACACCCTGCTCATTAACCGTATTGGCAGACACAGACACCAATTCTGTCGAATCTGCCATTCCCCATTCTTCAGTAGCATATACAATACGTTCTACATACTGTTTACCGGTACTGTCGGGTACGGAAAGGGAGACCTCCCTCAAACGAGACCACCCCTGCAACTGCATCCCACGATTATAATGCAGGCAAGAAGTGTCCAACCGTGTATACGATATCGAATCCCTGAACGAACGAAGTTCTCTCCTGCTTCCGGGATTACGCGATGCACAGCCGGACAATCCTGCTATAAGTAATAAAAAACAAATACCACCTCTCATTTGATTATCACCTGGCGACGGTTCTTACCCGTCAATTTCAATGACAAATGAATAAAACCACGACGACGGTAATAAATCGCCTGATCAAAATTCAACCGACTTTGCTGTAAAGCCTCCAGCAAACGACAACTGCCGAACGTATAAATATCCGCCGCCTCCCCTTTCATATGCTGGGAATCGGCGACACCACCCACCAGATGATTCAATTCTTCACAACGATACCCACTGGAGATATGCATCCCCATAGGACAATCCGCATACTCCCGAAGCGGCTCCAATAATTTTCTAACCAGATTTCTAATTGCCCGCTGCACTTCCGGTGGCGGCGTATTGTCCAGGCCCTTCTCCACAGCAACCGCACTGTAGATAAACTCACCCATGTAAAAATGATCACTGATCCAATCCGGATGATTTCTTCTCCACTTCATTTGTTCCGACGTCAAATGTTCCTCTATTGCATATTGACAAAATTTCGTTTTCATTCTTTTCTTATTTTATATGAATAATCCACTCCAAACAAGGCTCCGGCAAACGTACTGATCTCCCCGAACGCGACTAAAACGCTATTATGTATTTCCCCTGTCGGAGCCACCCAAAAACCGGAAAAGATCAGGATAAGACCGGCTGCACAAAGCAGCACGGCCATTACCAATTGAACATTCGTTCTTTTCATCCTCAACCGGTTTACTCGATTTCCGGACGATCCTCACCACCTCCGGGATTCTCCGTTTTTTCAACTTCCGGAGTAATCAAAGAATAACCCATCGTTTTCTTAGTCTCACGCAAATCAAACCCGGGAGTGAAAACAATCTTCGGAGCACGAATCATACTTGCAGAGAACTTCTTTTTATCCTCCACGCCCTCGCTTCCGACCGTAATACGGAAATTACCGAATTCCCCCAACTGAACAATACGACCATCCTGCAATTCCAGATCCAGAACATAATTTAGGTTATCCAGTACCGCCTTCACATCCGCACTCGACACCGTACTTCTCGCAGCGATCAGCTTACACAAACGTCTGATATCCGTAAATCCCGTACTTTTAGATACCGCATAATACAACTTCTTGGAATCTTTGACTCCCGGTTCCGACGGGCGCAGAACCAACTTGTAACCTTGTGCCATAATTAAAAATGTTTTAGTGAATAATTAAGTACAACACAAAGATACGGCGGTAAAAAAGAGGCAATAAGCAATAAGAAGAGGAAGCACAAATAATATAATCACATAAGAATCAAATGGTTGATCTTTTAAACGATCAATAAAGAGATTATAATCCCGGTTCTTACTGCTTTTCCGAAAAGCCCATATTTTATATTCTTTAAATATAAACTTCAGCTTAACTTTACTTTCTCAATCAACTCAAACAACTCAACCAGATCATCCGTATCCACCTTGGCGTACCTGATTTTGTCAGATAATCCCTTGACTTCCAAGTCCATCTTAAACCCTAGCAAAAAAGAAAAAGCCAACTTGGAATAAGAAATCTTATGCTTTTTAGACGGTCGCTCAAACAGATTTAATATTTTCACAAACAACTCTTTATCTTTCAGATCGTACAGGAATTCCCCCAGAACCGTATCCTTGCGAACAAACTCCACAAACTGCTGTCGTTTACTCTTTATCAATGCGACCAAAAACTCACGGTAAGCAACATTCAGGTTCCCCACTCAGAGAAAGCCAACCCGAAAGTACCTTTCACAAAACCGGCTTTTTCATTCTCCGGAAGATTTATCACTATTTCATTAAAATGCTGGACGGTAGGCTCGGCACCCAGCTGTGCCATCAGTAACTTTTTCATACGAATCCGGGAAGGGGATTGTTCATCCTTCCCGGCTCGAAAGCCACTAAACGAGACAAAAGAGACAACAAAAAAACTTCAGAACCCTTCTTTCAGTATCTTTTTCAGTGGCTGGAAGAAACGTTCTATCAAACGTACATCATCAGTTACAATTTCGGCTGTGGCTTTCATTTCATAAGAAACAGGCAGATTCTTCCTATAATTGGTGGTCAGTCCGTCCGGGAAGGCAATCTCCACCATATAATTGTCTTCCGAAGGCACCAGCGAAACTGACGACAAACGCCCGTTCACGATACCGAACTCCTGATCCGGAAAATTCGTAAACCGCACGATCACCCGCTGCCCGACCTTCACCTTTCCGGACCGCTGAATCGGCAGTAAGGCCCGCCCGATCCAGGTCTCCCCACCCTCAGGCACCATACGGGCAAAAATATCTCCAGCCGACAAATACAGGTTCGGAGCCCCTTGCACAAGCAACTGTACCTTTCCATCCGACGGCGCCACCAGGCAGTAAGACATCTCCCAGACACGGATCGCCGCCAGTAACTGTCCGACCGAAGCCCGGTAATCGCGGGCAGAAATATCTTTCGATGCCAGACTCATATAAGCCGGCTGAATATCCCCCAGCAACCACACATCCTGCAACAGATAATAGCTCAGACGTTCCGGCTGCTCCTGATAACGTGCCAACAACTTCTTCAGCCGGAACACATCCTCCGTCTTGGCCGGGTTCTCAACCACCGCCAACGGAGCACCCATCTTCACCTCCTGTCCGTTAAACACATAAAGTTCATTTATCTTTCCTGACGAGCGGGCCACCACCTCCGCCACCGGATGCCGGCTTGTCAATGTCATCTCCGTCGTGATCACATCCGGATATCTAAAGAAATAGCTACCCACCAAAAGCGCCAGCACCACGATAAACAAGATCGTAATCCCCCACCGCACAATCCAGGCCGGGATCTGCCCCATCACCTCCTGAACCTCTTCGCTACGTAATTCTATTTCTTTTCCTTCCATTGTTCCGATTATTAATTACCCGAGAACAGTATAAATCTGATCCATTATTGCAGATTCATTAAACAATTCAGCCCTTTCCAATGCCTTGTTTCGTAAATCATCCCTTAATGCCACATTTTCTATTACAGCTTTTAAAGCCTTATACAACAGAAACTCATCTTGTTCTGTTAGCAAACCATATTTTCCCTTGCTTAATACTTCTTCCGAGCCAGCATTCTTCGTTGCAACAACCGGTAACCCCAGACATAAAGCCTCACAAATTACAAGGGGAAAACCTTCAGACAAAGAAGAGGAAACAAAAACATCTGCTTCTTTCAAAAAAGGTATCGGATTTTTATGATACCCTTGCAAAAAAACAACATCATCTAATGAAAACTCTTTGATCAGTTCTTCCAACTTTACCCTTTGTTCACCTTCTCCTACAATCCATAAATCAAAATCTAATCCATCCTCAACTAAACGTCGAACAGCTTGTATCAATAACAAATACCCCTTTACCGGAGTCAATCTTCCAATACCACATAATGTAAATTTCCTTTTCGTTATACCTACACAATCCCATTTGCTCAAGAGTTCCGACCGATCAATAAGATTATAAATTACTAATAATTCAGATTTAGCATCTCCAAACAACTTAATATACTGCTCCTTTACATTATCACTCACAAAAATGATTTTATCCATTCTTTGAAAAATGCTATATTCATATTCATCATTTTCATAATATCGCTTTGCCCAATGATAATTACACAAATCTGCATGAACCCAAGCGACCTTAACAGCAACGCTCCCCCTTTCTGCAATATATTTTACCGCCAGTCCTTCCAAAAAAGCAACCTCTATATCATAAAATCGGTTTTTAACTTTTTCACTGCCCGAAAAGAACCACGAAACCTCCTCCGGTATATCTGCAAAATAAATTCCTTCTTCAAATAGGACTAAAAGGTCAACGGCATATTTCTCATAATCAAATCTTTTCAATATATCGATCAATAATTTTTCAGCACCCCCACCTCCTAATGTATCAATACAAAACAATATCCTGATTTTACCATCCTTTAAATGTATCTCTTCTTTTTCTCTAATATGACTATATACATTTCGAACAAGTCCTTTACACTCCTCAAAAGTCAATTTATTACTATTCTGTAATTCAACTGCACTATTCAAAAAATCAAAATAGGCAGGATCAAGCTCAATGATCTTATTCATTAAATAATCCAGATAACAACATTGGACATTTCTTAGACCTACTCGTTGTAAACTCGGATCAGCAAATAAAGACACATTTTCCCCTGTTCGAATATTCAACAAGACCTCCGGAATATTGGCAAAAAGATATCCCTTCATTATTAAATCAGTCCATATCTCATAATATTCCACACATTCATGTCTCTGTATTTTCCCTAAACACGTTTTTAGAAACTCTCCAAAAACAGACTTGCGCATTATCACCGACTGAGTATATATAGCTTTAGAAAACAACATCTCAATGACAATATCATTATGCCGTACCTGATAAAAATAATTTACTCCGGAATTTCCATTTTCCGTAACCCAGGTACCACAAACATCAACATCTCTATGGGCCTCCATAAAAGAAAATTGGGTATGAAGTTTCCTGGGAACCATTAAATGACCAGCATCCATTAAAACAACATATTTCCCCTTTATGCTTTCCATTACCTGCCCCCATACTCCCGGTTCTTCAAATGATACAACATTCAAAATTCTCAAACGCATATCGATTGCATCCATACCATCCAAAGTATCCTCGTAATTAGCCCCTTCCTTCAACACAAGAAGTTCAAAATCTGAAAACGATTGCATAAAGACATTATTCACAGCTTCCTGCAAATACCTATTTCCATCATCTACTTTCAGAATAACACTAATCTCCGGCATATCAGTACATTTTACGAACCCAATTCCAATTGATTCTTTACCAACTTATAATATACACCCCGTCGTGCCGTCAGTTCCTCATGCGTCCCTTCCTCCACGACCAGTCCTTTATCCAGTACCACTATATTATCCGCATCCCGCACCGTACTCAGCCGGTGAGCCACCACCACTACTGTCCTTCCTTTATAGAACTGATGCAGATGTTCCATAATCTCACGCTCATTATTGGCATCCAAAGCATTCGTTGCTTCATCCAAGAAGATAAATTCAGGATTCTTATATACAGCACGTGCAATCAGGATACGTTGCCGCTGTCCCTGGCTTACACCATTTCCTTCCATACCTATTTTTGTGTTATATCCCAATGGTAGCGAATCAATAAAATCACGGATATTAGCTACAGTCACGGCATGCAACAACCGTTCTTTATCGATCACTTCCGCACCTATAGCGATATTCTTCGCTATCGAATCCGAAAAAATAAACCCATCCTGCATCACACATCCCGTACAGGCACGCCATACATGCGGATTCATATTCTTCAATGACAGATCACCTATTTTGATATTTCCCTTGTTCGGCTCGTAAAACCCAAGCAACAACTTTATTAATGTCGTCTTTCCGCTTCCGCTGGCTCCGACAATAGCCGTCACCTTATGCTGTGGGATCGTCAGATTAATATGTTCCAACACATAATCCCGGTCTGCCCCGTCATAACTAAAACTCACATCCTCGATCTGCAAAGCCCTGTTTTCCGGTAAAGCATTTACTTTCAATGCTAAGGTCTGTTCTTCATCTTCCCGCTGATGGATCTCTCCTAAACGTTCCAAACTAATCTTTGCATCCTGAAACGAACGGGCAAAACCAATAAATTGTTCGATCGGAGCGGTCAACTGCCCCACAATATAGGTGAGCGACATCATCATACCTAGAGTCATCTCACCGGAAACAACAGCCCGGGCTGCGGTGAAGGAGATCAGGATATTGGTGGTTTGGTTAAAAAACACCGACCCGAGCTGTTGATATTGCCCTAAAGCTAACCCTTTAATACTTATTTTAAATAATTTCACTTGAATACGTTCCCATTCCCAACGTTTTTCAGTCTCACAGTTATTCAGTTTGATTTCCTGCATGCCTGTGATGAGTTGGAATAGATTACTCTGTTCACCGGCTGCCTGTGCAAAACGTTTGATATCCAGTTCTCGCCGATACTTCATAAAGGCTAGGATCCAAGCCACATACAACCCGTTTCCCAACAAAAAAAGTCCTAGTATCGACAAATCATAATACGCCAATACAAACCCGAAAACAATAAAATTGACGAAAGAAAACAACGTACTGATCGAAGCCCCCGTCATGAAAGACTCAATACGGTTATGGTCACCAATACGCTGCATAATATCCCCTACCATCTTCGTATCGAAGAAATGCAAAGGCAGCCGCATTAGTTTCGCCAAAAAATCCGAGATCAGCGCGATATTAATCCGCGTATTCACATGAAGCAATATCCAACTGCGGATAAAATCGACCGACAACCGCGCGATAAAGATAACCAATTGGGCAATCAGGATCAACGTGATAAAGCTCAAATTGCCATCCCGAATACCCGTGTCCACCAGACTCTGCGTTAGAAACGGCATAATCAATTGCAGAATACTCACCGTCAGCATTCCCAGTACCAACTGAAAAAGCTCCCGTCTATAAGGAGTTAGATAGCGGAAGAAAAAAGACAACTTCCTGTTTTTCTGCTCTTTGGACTCCTCTCTTTCTCCAAACGCAGGTCCCGGTTCGAGCAGTAACGCCGTCCCCGTATCCTTCCCTTCCACTGACGTACTGAACCAGCAGCCCCCTAACTCCATCCGGTTAAATACCACCCGACCAGCTGCCGGATCTGCAATATAAAACTTACCCATTTTTATCTTATAACATACTACGAAATGCCGCTGGTTCCAATGCAGGATACAAGGTAACAGGACTTCTTTTTCCAGTTGCTCTAACGTAATCCGTACCCCCATTGTCCGAAACCCGATATGCTCTGCCGCGTCACTGATCCCCAACATCGACACACCTTCGCGGGTAATAAAGGCACGTTCACGCAAGTATTGAACAGAATAACTGTAACCGTAATGCTTCGCAATCATGCGTAGACAGGTGGGGCCACAGTCTGAGGCATCCAGTTGATGAAAATGTGGGAATGAACTAATTTTCATTTTTGTAATTTACAGACTTCTAAAAATATCCATTCATTAATTCCAATCAATTTCTAATAACCCTAAATCCTCTATTTTATATTGCATTGGAAGTTCATAACCATTTATTAAAATAGTAGGAGTTGTTCGCAATTTAGTTTTTTTTATCCATGTCTCATGAGCCAAATATTCTTGTTCTACTGACTCATTTATCTCTAAATTATTTTGATCAAGAAAAGTGCTTATTTTATACTTTCCTTCTTTAAACCATTTATCATAAAGCTTTACTGTGTCTTCCATTCCATACCTTAAATAAGCTGCAATTAAGATTTTATTACTTATAGACAATGATTCATTAAAAGATGAAAAAATATATTGTATGCAATATTTATCAGAGGCTTTATTTAACAAATTATTCAATCGAAAATGCATTTTAGCACATGGTTCACAATGTGGATTAGTCAAAATTGTAATTAACGTCTTTGCTTTCGGATTTCCAAACATAATATGTGATGTAGACAACAAAACATCATAATATTGATTGGATTTCAGTAACGCCATAAACACATCTTCATTCATTTTAACATTATTAAGTTCGTATACAAGCTCTTGTTTAGACAAAGCGGCTCTAAAAATAGATAAAGATTGATGAATGATTAAAAGAGATAGTGCATATAGCATCATTAACCATAACAATTTTACTAAATCAAATGATTGGATATTAAAATATCCAAAATATAAATGCATTATAAATAATAACCAAAATATCCCCATTACAATTAGACACATAGGACACCATTGCTTCACTTTAAAACGTTGATACCATACACTCCATAAAGAAAAAGGAAGAGCACAAACATTAATCCATGTACAATAAGATATCCATGAAGTTCCCACAAGACACATAAAAAAAGTTGATACAAAATATGCAAAACCTATTTCGCTCCAAGAAAATACACCTAAAAATTTTGCTGCGTCAGATTCTAAAACACTATTACAGTTACTTTTATTAAACAAAGAACACAATTTATCCGCATAAGCACTTTGAACCTTCAACTGCTTTTGCAACAATAAAAAAGACACATATATACCGCCCAATAAAGCACTTAATATGGCAATTGATTCCATAGTAAACAAAGCAACAAAAACAAAATAAAACACACAAATAAGAAGCGCAATAATCCATAATAAATTAGATAACATTTTATCTATAAACTCTCGCTTTCTATTCTCAAAATAATCAGGCTCTATCGTTCTATCATTTGTTTCAATCATCAGCAATACACCAGACCATATTGAAACAAATTCCTCCAATGCAATATCTAAATATTCATTATTAAATAAACATTTAACTTTGGCATTTTTAATCTGTTTCACCAAGACAAAATCATTACTAGCATAAGCTATAAAAGGAGGATCAATATTTAGCACCTGTTGCTTATCTTTTAATCGTATAGCAAGCATAAGCTATAAAAGGAGGATCAATATTTAGCACCTGTTGCTTATCTTTTAATCGTATAGCAACATTATCTATATTATATGAAGACAATATCATAGACAATCCATATAGACTATTACGATATGGATTACTACTACATAATATGGATTACTACTACATA
>NZ_QSDP01000144.1:0-12824 GCF_003463685.1 Parabacteroides sp. AM58-2XD | reverse complement strand
CAGCTTTTAAACCGTCAGCTGAAGCAGACGGCAAATGAACCTGCAATAGTCAAGTGACTCTGACTATGGTGGTTGTATAGGCGGGAATATGACACACCCCCTTCCCCCTTTCAAGAGGGGAGCCAGTTACAATCAGTCACTATAATTAGCTCAAAACGGATAACAACCTAATTATCATGGTGCTATCGTGAAACAGTAAAGAGAAAACAGGTTTGTTCTATTGTCCTCCGGATATTCCGGAAAGCATAATCGGGATGCATAGCTTCTTCCAGACTAACCGGAGCGGGGTGTATAGGAAAGATTGCGGATAATCCGGCCTGTCGTAATTGTTTGTCCGTTTCTGCATCAGTTTCCACTTGTCCGGTGATGGCGATAACAGGTATATGCTGTGATGCTGCTATACGGGCGATGCCGACCGGGACTTTTCCGAACAGGGTTTGCCTGTCTATTCTTCCTTCGCCGGTGATGACAAGGTCAGCCTCCCTGATTATTTCTTTGAAACGGATATATTCTGTAATCAGTTCGATACCGGATGAAATCTTTGCCTGAAGGAAAGCTACGCAGCCGCCTCCCATGCCTCCTCCGGCTCCTGCTCCGGGCAGGTCACTGATGTCTCTGCCGGTTGTTTTAAGAATCAGGCGGGCCAGGTGTTTCATCCCTTTGTCGAGTGCTTCGACTTGTATTTCATTGCCTCCTTTCTGAGGACCGAAGATGTGGGCGGCTCCTTGCGGACCAAAGAAGGGGTTGGTCACATCTGTCGCTATATGGAAGGTACAGGCGGATAACTTGGGAAGCAGACTCCGGGTGTCGATATGGCAGATAGCAGATAGTACCTTTCCGCCCTTTTCCACTTCGTTGCCGTTATCGTCGGTGAAACGGACTCCTAAGGCTTGCATCATGCCGACACCCGCATCGTTTGTGGCGCTGCCGCCCACACCGATGATGAAGTTACGGCAACCGCGATCGACGGCATCGGCTATCAGTTCGCCGGTTCCGTAAGTGGTGGTGTGCATCACGTTTCCTTCTTTCCGGGGAATCAGGTCCAGTCCGCTGGCTGCCGACATTTCGATGACAGCGGTTTGTTCGTCACCGGTTATGCCGTAGCTGGCCTGAATGGGTTGCATGAATGGATTATGTACAGGAATAGTAATAATTTGCCCGTGAGTAGCCTGTGTCAGTGCTTCAACAGTACCTTCGCCACCATCGGCAATGGGCACCTTTATTACTTCGCATCCGGGGATGACATGGTGAATTCCTTCCGCTACAGCCTCTGCTATATCGGAAGAAGAAAGACAGCCTTTAAAAGAGTCGACGGCAATGACAACTTTTTTCATGTTCAATGGCTTATGAACCCTGTTTACCGGTATATTCGATAATCAATTCATCAATGAGGTAGTTATCACTCATGCAGTGCAGATCTCCTATTTTCTGACGTAGATATTGATAGGTATTCGATTCATAAAAAAGCGCTAATGCTCTGCGACTACTGATTCCCAGGCGTTTGGAAAGTCCCATAATAATCCGGGCATATTTCATTTGAAGCAATGTATTATTGGCTTGTGACATCGTTTCTTTCCTCCTTGTTAATGTTAGTAGCATCTATAAAATGCAGATATTTATCTATAAGTGATTGGTTTAACAGACATATCTGATTATTCGGTTGTTCATAACTAAGACGCTTCAAAGCCTCGCCTTTATCGATCAGACCGTTAAAATATAGTTCTATTGTGTTGAATACACGATCGTTGGCTATGCCTCCTTCTATTATGTCATAATCAGACCAACGACGCTCGCCACGCCGGGAAGCCATAACGAAGTCGAGCCAGGTTTCGTTGTAGGTTTCAAATGATAATATCCGGTAATTCCGGCATATTGTTTCATAGTCTAATTCATATTTATTGAGGTATGCGTTCGGTTTGTTGTAAATAATAGCTACCCGTTTGGCCCAGCTAATGGCTTGTTCACATATATCCGTGAGGTAAAAGCCCTTGCCAAAGTCAAGATTGTCACGGCATACGCCAACTAAAGGATTTTCTACGCAAAGGGTAGAACCATGATATACTATCATTGACTTATTTCTCCTTTCTCCCTGTTTTTCAGGGCTAATATAATATCTTCCGTTATATGTTGCTTGCTTTGGGTATGAAGAACTTCGTAACAGTCGAATAATAAATCATCAATAAGTCCCAGGTTATTTAATCTGGAATAAATATTTTCCGGCAGTTCATTCAACTGTTCCGCAACATTTTCGATGCAGAAAACAACGAATTCCATTTTCTTTTCTTCTAATGTCATGGGATTTATCTTTATTGTGATCTGGTGCAAATATAGAAAAAAAGGGCAGCTTTTACAAGCCACCCTTTTCTTATCTGTTATTCTGTCAGGTATTATAAACCTTGTCCGTGACAGTTTTTGTACTTCTTTCCGCTTCCGCAAGGACAAAGATCGTTACGGCCTACACGTTTTTCGGCGCGAACCGGTTCCTGTTTGGGCTGTTGCGGTGCACGTTCTTCCGGATCATTGTTTCCGCTGATATCGGTTTTCTCCGTACGGTAGCGGCTCATGTCCTGGCGTTGTTCCGGACCGGCCTGTTTTACTTCGATACGCTGGCGTTCGGCAGCTTGCTGAGCGGCTTGTGCAGCAGCCTGGCGCTGAGCCATTGCCTGTTTTTCTTCTTCTGTCGGTTCCTCACGTACCGGGATCTGTCCGCGCATCAGGACGGCGGCTGTCTTGCGGTTCATGGTGTCGACCATTGTCTTGAACAGGTTATATGATTCCAGCTTGTAGATCAGCAACGGGTCTTTGTTTTCGTAGCTGGCATTCTGTACCGAGTGGCGCAGTTCGTCCATTTCACGCAAGTGTTCTTTCCAAGCCTCGTCGATCGTATGCAGCACGATTGACTTCTGGAAGGATTTAGCGATTATCTTGCTTTCAGTTTCGTAGGCTTCTTTCAGGTTACATGAAACATTGTACATGCGTTTTCCGTCGGTTACCGGGATCATGATGTTTTCGTACATCGCACCCTGGTGTTCGTAAACCTGCTTGATAACCGGATTGGCTACCTGGGTCATACGTTCCATACGGCGTTTGAATGTCTGCAATGCGTTTTCGAACAATTTGTCTCCCAGCTGAGAGGCTTTCATGTTTTTGAACTCTTCTTCGGTGAACGGACTTTCCATGGCGAATGTTTTGAACAGTTCCAGCTTGAAACCTTCATAGTCGAGACCATCGGAGTGCTGTTCGGCGATAGCGATAGATGTATCGTAAATTGTGTTCAATACGTCCAGTCCGATACGTTCTCCCATCAGGGCGTGACGGCGGCGGGTATAGATTACGTTACGCTGTGAGTTCATTACGTCATCATATTCCAGCAAACGTTTACGGATACCGAAGTTGTTTTCTTCTACCTTCTTCTGTGCACGTTCCACTGACTTGCTCAGCATATTGTGTTCCAGCACTTCACCTTCTTTGAAGCCCAGCTTGTCCATCAGTCCGGCAATCTTGTCGGAAGCGAACAGACGCATCAGGTTATCTTCCAGTGATACATAGAATACAGAAGAACCCGGGTCACCCTGACGTCCTGCACGACCACGCAACTGGCGGTCTACACGACGGCTCTCGTGACGTTCCGTACCGATGATAGCCAAACCGCCTGCTGCCTTTACTTCAGCCGACAGCTTGATGTCGGTACCACGACCGGCCATGTTGGTTGCGATAGTTACCGTTCCGCTCTGACCTGCCAGGGCAACGATCTCGGCTTCTTTCTGGTGTAACTTCGCATTCAATACATTATGTTTGATCTTACGCAGGGTAAGCATACGGCTCAATAATTCCGAAATTTCTACGGAAGTCGTACCCACCAGTACCGGGCGTCCGGCTTCAACCAATGCGCTGATTTCTTCGATAACAGCAGCGTACTTTTCGCGTTTGGTCTTGTAGATACGGTCGTTCATATCGTTACGGGCAATCGGACGGTTGGTCGGGATCACTACGACATCCAGTTTATAGATGTCCCAGAATTCACCGGCTTCTGTTTCTGCCGTACCTGTCATACCTGACAGTTTGTGGTACATACGGAAGTAGTTCTGCAAAGTGATAGTTGCGAATGTCTGTGTGGCAGCTTCCACTTTTACGCCTTCCTTGGCTTCGATAGCCTGGTGCAAACCGTCGGAGTAACGGCGGCCGTCCATGATACGTCCGGTCTGTTCGTCGACGATCATGACCTTGTTGTCCATCACTACATATTCATCGTCTTTTTCAAACAAAGTGTAGGCTTTCAGCAACTGGTTGATTGTATGTACACGTTCGCTCTTGACAGAATAGTTAGCCAGGATTTCGTCTTTCTTAGCTTGCTTTTCTTCTTCCGTTCCCTTGAAGTTTTCCAACTGGGAAAGTTCGGAAGTGATATCCGGCAATACGAAGAATGTCGGGTCGTCGGAACGGCCGGTCAGCAGGTCGATACCCTTATCGGAAAGTTCGATACTGTTATTCTTTTCGTCGATCACGAAGTACAGTTCGTCAGTCGCTTCATGCATGTGGCGCATATTTTCAGACATAAAGTATTCTTCCGTCTTCAACATTTGTGCCTTGATACCCTGTTCGCTCAGGAATTTAATCAACGCTTTGTTACGTGGATATCCCTTGTATGAACGATATAATTGGATAGAACCTTCTTCTACTTCTTTCGGGTCGCTGCTGGCCATTTTCTTTTTGGCTTCGATCAGTAACTTGGAGCAAAGGTCTTTCTGTGCGTTTACAACGACTTCCACATTCGGGCGGAACTGTTCGAACAACTGTTCTTCGCCACGGGGTATCGGACCGGAAATGATCAATGGCGTACGGGCATCATCGATCAATACGGAGTCGACCTCGTCGACGATGGCATAGTTGTGTTTGCGCTGTACCAGATCGTTCGGACTGATCGCCATGTTATCACGCAGGTAGTCGAAACCGAATTCGTTGTTTGTACCGAAGGTGATGTCTGCATTGTAAGCCGCGCGGCGGGCATCCGAGTTAGGCTGGTGCTTGTCGATACAGTCTACGGAAAGTCCATGGAACATATAAAGCGGTCCCATCCATTCCGAGTCACGTTTTGACAGGTAGTCGTTCACGGTTACAACGTGTACGCCGTTACGGGTCAAGGCGTTCAGGAATACCGGTAGGGTTGCTACCAATGTTTTACCTTCACCGGTTGCCATTTCGGCGATTTTACCTTTATGAAGAACGACACCACCGAACAACTGAACGTCGTAGTGTACCATGTCCCAGGTAATTTCGTTACCGCCGGCCTTCCAGTGGTTCAGGAAGATAGCCTTGTCGCCTTCGATACGGACAAAATCGTGTTTGGTTGCCAGGTCGCGGTCGAAATCGGTAGCGGTAACCACTACTTCTTCGTTTTCCGTGAAGCGGCGGGCTGTTTCCTTCATGATAGAGAATACTTCCGGAAGAGATTCTTCCAGGACCACTTCCATCTTGTCGGTGATAGCCTTTTCAATTTTATCTACTTCTGCCCAGATGGCTTCACGTTCTTCCAGTTCTTTATCATCGATGCCTTTACGGAGGTCTTCCACCTGTTTCCGTTCATCGGCTACATAGTCCTGAATACGTTGTTTGATTTCATCTGTTTTTGCTCTCAACTCATCGTTTGAAAGCTTCTGGATTGACGGATATACGGCCTTGATCTTATCCACGTATGGAGTGATCTCTTTCAGTCTCGCTGCGACTTATTGCCGAACAGCTTCGTCATAAATTCATTAAATCCCATGATATATATTAATTTATTTATTTCGTAAAGTGATTATTTGCTGACGATCGGATTTAATTGATCACCGGAATGATATATCATTATCAAATTCCGTGCCAAAGTAAATACTTGTCAAATTCTGTTTATTCCAGGGATGGGAGGTTAACAATAATACCAGTGACCGGTCAAGATCTCATTTTTTGATCGTCAACTCCCAAAGAGGTAAACTCTGGGATGCATTCGGTGGCCGTATCCTCAGCACATGGGTTACCGTGGGGGCTACCTCTGTGGCTTTTACTTCGCGGTAGATATGTTCCGGTTTGATGCCGTTACCCATAAATACCAACGGGGTAATTACTGCGTTATTACGAATTATTTTTACCTTTTCTTTCGGGTTGTCGTTGTTGATGATCCAGCCGGGTTGCAGTTCGATGATCAGGTCACCGCGTTTCAGATGGTGCGTTCCCTGACGGAATTTAACCGTTCCTTCGTTCCATTCACCGGCAAGCAGGGCATGGTCGGTGGTTACATGCTGTATACCGCTGAATTCCATCAGGAATTCGGCTGCTTTATCCTGTATCGTTCTCAGGTCGAGTTTGGCGTCTTCGATGGCTTTGCGGTTCAGGTAAATCTGGTTATTATAGAAACCTTTCACCCAACTGCTTTGCTGCCCGTATATCGCCATCAGATACATGTTAAGCAGGGCGACGCAACGTTTCGGATGGAATTCTCCACCGTTTATCAGCAGTCCGTCCGCATATTCTTCTTCGCTGGTATAATAACCGGAGCCGGTGAATACGACGAGGGTATTAGCCAGGCCGACCTTTTTATCGATGGCATCCAAAAACTGTTCCAGGTCTTTATCCAGCTGATAATACGTATCCTGAATCTCCCGGGTGTAGTCCTTGTTCATGATTCCTTTGTAGTTACCCGCATAATAGGTAACCGACAGCATATCCGGACAACTTCGTGTGCCGAATGCACCGTATTCAAGGAATTGCAGGGCCAGCCGGTTAATCTCTTTATTAATGAAAGGGGTCGTCTTCAGCTTCGGAAAACAATCGTTTGTCTTTTCATTAAATGTGTATTTGAAAGGAATATCATCCAATACGTAAGGGAAAGCATTGTATTTGTCCAATGGAAGGGTAGGAGTCCACACCATCTGCTCCAGACGTGCCGACAAAGATTCCACTCCATTATTATAACGGTCCACATACCAGGGAAGACCTTTATAATAGGTGGTCGTCGCCCATTTCCCGTTCATGTCGTCCATCCAGAATGCTCCGTTTGCCGCATGACCGGCAGAAAGGATTGCACTCTCTGCATCGGGGGCAATGGCATACACGTCGCTTCTGCCTTTGGATGCAATCTTCAGTTCGTCTCCGATTGTGGAACTGAACATCTTTTTAGGAGAATAATTTTCGCGGGTATAATTACCGATATAATCTTTGTCGTAAAGGATAGAGACTTCTTTATCATTCTCGAAGTCGTAGTATTTACTTCCTGTAACCCCATGGAAACAAGGGTTGCTTCCGGTAAACAGCGTTGCGAAGGCGCTTGCCTGGTCGATGTCGGAAAATTCGAATTTGATATTGTTGTAAACCAGTCCTTCGTTCATCAACCGTTTGAAACCGCGTTCACCGAATGTATTGTAGAAGTATTCTATATAATCGCCTCTCAGTTGATCCACGGTGATGCAAACCACAAGTTTGGGGGTACGTTGTTGTGCCTCCAGGTTAGTGACTACCAGGATTGCAATAAGCGACGTTATTATTTTTCTCATCCGATTTTCCATCATATATTCAAGCTATACGCTTCATTTTTCTTTAATTGGCATATTGGCACATTCTTTAATTGCCATATTACCCCTGTATATACCGTATCCGGAACGTAGCCAAAGCGTGGCAACAAGCGGGATAAAAGCTATATTTAAGTGTTGCGGAATGAAATACCAACCCGCCAACAGCAGCGTAAGCGCCGCAAAGTTAATAAAATGATAATAATATGCAGCCTTTCCGAACTTTTTTACTGCAAACAAAATAACAGCGATAAGGGCGAAAGGTTGTAACCACACAATCGACCAGTTCGGCCAAATGCAAGGATGAGTCGATATAAAACAAAGGAAGAACAATACCGTACCTGCCAGTCCTGCAAGGAAAAAGAGGATACAATCCACCAGTCGGAAATATGTTTTTTTCTTCCATTCAATGAATGTGATTGCTGCTATCAGCAGGAAAAAAATCATGCTGCATAACATAGGCGTAAACCATATCTTACTGCCATTATTGTCGTCTGTCAGCTGTTCAGCCAGCCGGTTTGTCTGTTTTATCAGTTTCCTTTCGCTTCCGTCGGGGTTCACGATTGTTGCTTTTTCGAATTCATCTTTCAGGTAGACTGGGAGAAACATCATTTCGTGCGGAGTAGCCGTCCGGTCGGTCGGGCTTCCGAGTGCCAGGTCGCATCCGAATGTCAGCCAGGGATGATTACGCGTGCAATAATTTATAAGGTCGCGGAATGTTTGAGGTTCGGGCGGGTTGTTATATTGCACTTTCCCGTCTACCTGTTCCTCCACAATGGCAACCGGACGAGTCGCGCAATTGTCGAAAAAGAAATTGTATCGGTAAACGGCGTTTTCCGGTTGTACATTCGTTATCAGGGCATTCCATATCTTATGGGTCTCTTCGGGAGTGAGGTTGAGTACCTGTTCGGTCACTTCACTTCCCCGCATCTGATATTCTATTATATAATGTGAAAAATTATAGGCTGCCAGTTTATAATCGGTTTCTCCTTTTGTAAAACGATAGATGAAGTTGGGTTTTGAGAAATCGAAGATACCATAATTGAAAACTACATCGAGTTTATGTAAAGTATCTTTTACCCGTATGGCCGTATGTCCGTACACGGTATACACTTCATCGTCGGATGGAGCTGCCGTCAATATGCTTATCTGCGCTTCGTCGCTTAATCCGGTTTGTGCCTTTGCCGGAATCAGGCAAAGGAACAGGAAAAGCAGAAGCAGGTTCTTTTTCATACGATATTTGTTTTTACCGTACAAAGGTAGGGGTTTTGCTTTGAAAATTAAAATTGAGAATTGAAAATTAAGTATTAACTGTAATATATATAGTTGTATATATAATAAAGGTATACTTTTTTCAATTCTCAAAGCTGCTTATTCTCTTTTGAATAGTGAAACGATCCATAGTAAAACGATTGCACCGATGGTTGACATCACCAGGCTGCCGATCACTCCGTTTACACTTAGTCCCAGCAGGCCGAATAGCCATCCACCCAATACGCCACCGATAATACCGACTATCAGGTTTACAATCAACCCGAATCCACTCCCTTTCAATATTTTCCCGGCCAGGAAGCCTGCCAGGATACCAATAATAATCGAACCGATAATTCCCATAATAACTTAATTTAGTGTTCTGATTAATAAACAAGGGATAGGGAGTTTATGTTTAAACGAATTGATGGTTAGGTATTACTCGATCAGAAAGGTGTTGTAATTTACATTTTGATAGCGAATAGCGATTTTCAAAATCGCTTTGATATGTTAAAAAATATTACCCGGTGGGGTATTTTATTTTACCTGGTATATTAATCCGATTTACCCGGTAGAGTAGTGTCATTTTGATAGTTGGAGAAAACAAAAATAGAAATACATCTTCATTTGTCGGAAGGCGATTTAGAAACTACTAAATGATATCCTACTCCACGAATATTTTCAATAGACAAAAATGGTATTTTTGTTTGTAATTCTTTCTCCAATTTTCCAATTTGTATACTTATTGTTGCATTACTTAAATTCTCATTATTCCATATATCTACTTTCAACTGATCATACACAACACAAACATCCTTGTTTTTAACAAATAGGGCAAATAACTTTAAATTCAACCCCTTCAAACGTAATACTATTTCATCATCACACTTAACTTCGCCACTTATTTCATCCAGAAGAATTGTATCTGTAACGCTCAGCCACTCTCTGGTTGTTTGTTCTATATGTTTGATAATATCAGATCCCTTATTTTTCGGAAAAAGAATTCTACCTCTTTTCCGGATAAACGGACTTATCGTAAATAGTATTAGCACCAATAAAGCAATAGCCAAAATTGATACCAAAAACCAGAATAAGAATAAGTGCTGCGCCTTCTTTAACAAATAAGAGAATGGACATTGAATAAAGCCCTGCAAACCTAAAGTAAAATTGTAAACCGGCATTTCTATTTTTTTCATCGGCAAATCGACATATAAAAAGATAAAAGGGATGTCTTTACTGTAAGTAACCACATCAGCCGATTTATCTGGGAAATCTTTTCCTATAGATTTTACCACAGTTTTAGCAGAAATGCCAGCTCGTTGTAAAACAATCTGAAACAAACTATCAATGGCCGAAACTTGCACGGGAGTACAATCACTGAGATAATGTTGCATCAGGTTATACTTATTGGATGCATTCGACTTTAATTCTTTTCTTTGGGCATCTATTCCCGCTGACGTCTGAATATAGGTAGAATCCAAATGAAACTGCTCCTTCTTCACCCTCTTATAAACAACTGTTTCATTTTTTATCCGCGCATCAACATCCATATTCACTACTTCTTCAAAAATATCATACGCTTCTATCTTTATTTCGTTATATACCTTATAATAGAGTATGCCTCCGCTCAGGATTACCAACAAAATAAAAAATGCCCAATATAGACTCATGTTTTTTTCCATAGATTCAATCTGTTTATTTCAACAAAAATATGAATATTTTTTTCAACAATAAGCTTTAATCTTAAATAAAAAATATGCTCAATTCATGCAAAACCATAAACAAAACATTATCAAACAGAAAACAGGTTCTTGCATATTATATGCATATAAACTGCATATCTTTTGCATCCATCCATCTCCATACTATACTAATCGCCAACCAGTAAAAATAACAAGATCCTTGATTTTCATTACTTCAAAAGAGTAAACGCACTTGCTTTTTCAAATAAATAGCCCTATCTTCGTCAAAACTTAAATACAATAAATGATGAGAAAAAAAACATTTAAACTAACATTAGGACTGATATCCTTTATTGCTGCCACTTATTTATATACGGCACAAAGCAATGAAAACGACATGACAGAATTGACATTTGCAAACATCGAAGCCCTGGCAAATCCTGAAGATGAATATATAGATGTTCTGTGCTTGGGAGAAGGTTCCGTTGATTGTTATGGAGATTGGGTTAAAAGAAAATATATCAATTGTAGATAGATGAAGTATCCTTTATCCATATTATTAATAGGTATTAGTTATCTGACCGCCTGTTCGAGTTCTCCGGATTCGCACTTTCCAAGATACTCGGATTTTCCCAAAACCAAGGCGCTCAGTGCACAGGTGATCAACCTGGATACTATCCTGTTCCGCTACCCCTTCCGGGTAGCGGTCAGGGACAGTATCGCTGTTGTCATGGACCTACATAATATGGATCATTATTTACATGCATTTACCTATCCGGAATGGAAACACATTGCCTCATTCGGTAGACGTGGGGAGGCTCCACAAGAAATGCTATCGGCTATCAGCATCCAATTCAACTCCTTAGACTCTTTATGGGCACTCGATGCCAATAAGATGGAGATTACACGTTGGAAAATCTCTTCGACTAACGGTTCAGCGGAACGGGTCGAAGAGATCAAATTAGATAAGAAATTAGTCCGTTCGCTCGACTTTCATACGATGGAATCGGGATTTTTAGTTCCCGACTACATGGGTGAGCACCGTTTTTGGGAAGTAGATGGCAATGGTAAAGCAATCCAAAACCACGGCACTATTCCCAGCGAAGCAGCAGAAGAAGAGACATCGCGTCCGGCATTGGCACAAGCTTGGCGTCCCTTCATGGACTATAATCCCGGTAATGGTATATTGGCAATGGTCACCCAATTGGGAGAAACACTGGAAATTTACAATTTAAAAGACAGTACGCATCTAGTTTTATATGGCCCAAACGGAGAGCCCGAGTTCAAAACAGCGCGTGACGGTTCAGGTGTCCCGGACGGAATTATGGGATTCAATGACATAAAAGTTACTGACAAATACATTTATGCCGTATTTCAGGGAATCAAGTTAAAAGATGATTTGGCAGCCTATAAGCAGGGAAAAGAACTGGAAGACGGAGGCAGATTTATTTATGTATTCGACCTGAAAGGAAATCCGGTACAAAAATATACCCTTGACCATGCGATACATGGCATTGATGTAAACGAAGAAACAAATACGATTGTCGCCACCGAGGTGAAAAGCGATGATCCGATTATAGAATTTAAGATTTAGCAAACGATATGAAAACCTTTTGTCTTTACATATTATTAATAGCAACCACCTTCTTTTCCTGCCACAACGAACAGAAAGAGAAGGAAAATAAGATTGCGCATCTGGTCAGCGAATGGCAAGGGAAACAAATACAGTTCCCTGAAAACCTGACCTTCACACGCTATCTGACAGATACTACGGATTTTCGGATTCCGCAATCCGAATACAAGGTATTAATATATGTAGACTCTATCGGTTGCACCAGCTGCAAACTGCAACTTCATAAATGGAAGGAGCTGATCGAATACACTGATTCAGTAACACAAGGAAAAGTTCCTTTCCTCTTCTTTATGCATCCTAAAGATGCGAAGGAAATACGTTACCTCCTAAAACGAGACGCATTCGATCGCCCTATCTGTATTGATATAGACGATCGACTAAACAAACTGAACAAGTTCCCGGCAGACATAACTTTCCAGACATTCTTGTTGGATAAGGACAATAAAGTCACTGTATTAGGAAATCCGGTACATAACACGGCAGTGAAAGAACTGTATCTGAAACAGATTACAGGTAAGGACAGCCCGAACAAAAATATACCGAAAACAACAGCCGAAACAACAAAGACAGAAATCGACTTCGGTACTTTCGACAAATCGGAAGTAAAGGAGACAACCATAGAAATAAAAAACACCGGGGACAATCCCCTTGTGATAGTGGACGTAAGTACCACCTGCGGCTGCACAGCAGCCACATACGACAAACGACCTGCGAAAC
>NZ_QSDP01000143.1:0-12835 GCF_003463685.1 Parabacteroides sp. AM58-2XD | reverse complement strand
TTATTCTTAAAACAATATACTATAATAGATTATTAATCAACAATCTAAATCGATTAAGTAATAGTTTTTTTACTGTAAATTAGATATTTATTTTAATGCGTCTGCCCTGCCACTTTCATCGACAATCAGTTCATCTTTTCCCAGACGGAACTTTCCGGTACGCTCTCCCGGTGCCATATTAGCCGCAGGACTCAGGAAAACCCAATCCACCGACTTTTCCGGCAACAACAAATCGGTATAAACCTTTGCCATCCCCCGTATTCCCGGTAAAAGTTTCTTGGGAACGTCCGGTTCATCCATCAGCTGACGACCGGGAGCCACCAACAAACTGCCTGCTCCGCCAACCATCAGGAAACGATGCACACCGGAGTTGCGAACGGCACAAAGGATAGAGCCATAGCCTTCCAGTGTCTCTTCATAAATATTGGGATTCGACCAGCCCGGATTGAAAGCACTGATCACCGCATCCGACTTAGCCAGTTCGCGGGATAAAAAGTCCGTATCGGTCACATTCCCTCCCACTACTTTCAGATGCGGATGGATTAAAGTCAGTTTCGACGGATCTCTGACGATGGCTTTTACCTGATGCCCCCTGCCTAATGCTTCTTTCAGAATAGCGGACCCGACATAGCCGGTCGCGCCTATGATAACTATTTTCTTCATGACTGTATGTTGTTTGATTACTTTCTATAGAACAACATCAGGTAGCCATCTTGTTTTGGAAAAGCGAATTTACTTTTGAAATACTTTCGTCGATTTGATCATAACATCCCGGATAGGCCGGTCATTCTTATCTGTTTTCACCAGCGACATTTTCTCTACGATATCGAAACCGTCCACCACTCTCCGAAGATCGTCACGGAACTATCCAGGTGGGGCACTCCGCCAACCGTCTTATATACTTCGCGGTGTTCGGCGGGAATAACATACGGGCCCAGGTCGGCCAATGTATCCTCCACCATAACCAAAGCACGGTTTGTCAGTTCCGTTTCCAAAGAGTCGGCAGCCAGTGCCGGATCTTCTTTCTTCAACTGATCCAGGAATTTATAATATAACCAGTTACGGCGAATCTGGTTGATCCGTACCTCTTTCTCATCCAGTTCAGCATCAGTATGTTTCTTTCCCTGCACGAAACAAAACTGGGTTCCGGCCGATGCACGTTCGGGATTTACATCATCACTTTCCTTGGCATCGATCAGAGCACCTCGTTTATTGAAATGGTTGGGAAGTATCTCGGCCGGAACGGTATAACCACCATCACCGTCTCCATACAAAACACCCGGTTCATGAGCTTTGCTGGTCGGATCACCACCTTGCACTACAAAATCTTTAATGATACGGTGAAATAGCATCCCCTCATATTCACCCGACCGGCACAACCGGATGAAGTTATCACGATGCAAGGGAGTGTCATCATACAACAGGACAGTAACATCTCCCATAGTCGTTTTCACTGTCACATAAACGGGTTTCGAAGGGTCCAGCGGTTTATCGCCACAAGAGACCAAAGTAAAAAGAAGAAGCAAAAGAGTAAATAGTCGTTGTTTCATAACACCTTGTTTTTATTTATTTGTTCATTATTGACAGATATGCAAGTATCCTTTCCGCCCTGCTGTATACGGTCTCTTATAATTCGTTTCCTTACTACCTTTTTATCCCAAATCTATTACTTCATTTCACCCGAATACAGACTTTTTGTTGCCGGGATGCCATCTCATCCTGTTTTACACCCCCATCTTAACGATGCCTACATCCGGGTGTAGAGGGGGTAGAGACCCGGGTGTAGAGCAACTCTTATTATTATCTTGCTGAACTTTAGCTATATAGTCACTAAAAACAGCATACTGTCTATACTACTTTTTAAGCAGGGTATGATAGATGAATGATAGATAAGTGATAGTTGAAAACCCCTACTATCACAATATAACAATCATAGTTACAACATCTTATATCAGAAAGTGATAGTATGATAGTTAATTTCAAAAAATCATTTATACACCAGCATCTGACACCGCTTACAATCGAACTGCAATCTTAGCCGGGTATCCTTATATAAAAGATAATAAGGTTCCTTATAAGGTGACTTCTCCTTCTGATACGTCGGGCACCAGCCCATGCTATACCGCAGGCAATGCTTCGTAAACATCAACGGAACGTCTTTTTCCGGCTTCAACTCAAAGGCTTCAGCAACTGTCTCTACTCCATGCGCCTTATAAAAAGCTTCCGCCCAGCTATTTGATACATTCCCCAGATAAGTCAACTGGCGTTCCGGAAAAGGAACCTCTTTCGCAGGTTCAACCTTACGCGAGAGTTCACGCTGATAACGGATCATACGGTCTGACTGCAACTTCTCTACGGCCTTGCGACGCATATCCGCCAGAAGAGACGACGGAACGAACCAGTTTTCCCCCATTCCTATATGTACTTCCGATGCTTCAAACGGCGTGTTCCCCAACTTGGCAAGTTGCGTCCGGATATTGTCGGCCTGGTCACGACGTGCCAGTTCCTTATTGAACGGCTCGGTCAGCATCACACGTGCTCCCGTTTCATCTTCCATCACCAACGTAAAACCGAAAGGATTGTCCAGGAATTCGATCTTTACAGCCAGCTTACGTTCGGCAGAAGGTTTCGCCAACTGCTTTTCAAAAACCTGGTCAAAATTACGATACAAAGGTGTCTTGGGCTTTATATCCGGCATATCCAACGGAAAGACACGGTTCGCCTCTACTCTGTTGACACGAAACCCTTCCAACTCACCACGGCTATTGAAGAATACCAAGCCATCCCCATTATTCAGTTGTTTTACTCCGGCGATGGTAAACGAATTGCCTTTCAGTTCCTTGACGGTTCCGACAGATTCACCTAACGATTTTGGAGTATTGAAAGCTGTTATATCTTTTGTACGTTCATGCAGGAAGAAAGGAGTAAATCCCCGGTTGAAACTTTTCTCGGCTACCGGCTCAAACTCATAGGTACTTTTCCCTGCTGAAGCACGGATATATTCAGGTCGGCGCGTCAATATAGCATCCAGTTTCTTCCGGTAATAAGCCGTTATATTCTTTACATAAGTGACATCTTTCAAGCGCCCTTCTATTTTAAAAGAAGAAGCACCCGCATCCAGCAGGGCTTCCAGTTGGTCGGAACGGTTCATATCCTTGAGTGATAACAAATGTTTGTTATGAACGATCTCCGTCCCGTTCGCATCCACCATCGAATAAGGCAACCGGCAATATTGTGCACACTCTCCCCGATTTGAACTCCGCCCGCTCAAAGCTGCGCTCAGATAGCACTGCCCGCTGTAACTCACACATAATGCCCCATGCACAAAAACCTCCAACGGGACAGACACCTGTTCCGATATGCAGCGAATCTCATTCAACGACAATTCGCGCGCCAGAACCACCTGTGTAAAACCGGCTGCCTCCAAGAACTTCACCTTTTCAGGCGTACGGTTATCCGTTTGTGTGCTGGCATGCAGCGGGATAGGCGGCAGATTCAAGCGAGTGATCCCCATGTCCTGTACGATCAGAGCATCGGCTCCTGTCTGATAGAGTTGCCAGATCAGTTGCTCCGCTTCCGGCAATTCTTCTTCCCGCAGAATGGTATTTAAAGCCACATAGATACGGGCATTATATAAATGAGCATATTCACAAAGAACACGAATATCCTCCAACGTATTTCCGGCAGCGGCACGGGCTCCAAACTTCGGTGCACCGATATACACGGCATCAGCCCCATGATTAATGGCTTCAATACCACAGTTCAGATCTTTAGCCGGCGATAGTAATTCTATGCGGCGGGGTTTTATTGGCATATTGTTATTTCAGATTTATCAAAAAAGTACAACTCACAAAACAAATTCACGCATTGCCTCCGGTTGCCAGCCACGGTAAACAGCAGCTAGCAGGCGTAAGCGGGTGTTACCGGTGCTACTGAGTATCTTCTCGTCAGTAGCGTAACGGCACAATTGTTTTTCGGCTTCCTGCAATAAAGCTTCCACATCGGTTGTCGTATCATCCCGTTTCAGGAATTTCAACTCTACCAGATAGGAATATTGCATATCCGGATAGTTTGCCAGGTTGGGCATCAGGTAAAGATCGGAAAAACCACGGCCCGCTTCAAACTCAGGCCAGATAATAAAGTAATCCGTCAACCCCATATAAGCGATCATCAGTGTTTTAATAGTCGACTCCTGATAGATCGCATCACGAAGAACCGCTTTCTTATCAACCTGACGGGCAAAAAAGTCCAAAGCAGCTTCCCATTCCCCGAAATAAGCCATACGACGCATCCGGTCGGACAAGTCCATAAAAGGGAAAACAACCGACTCGCGTTCTTTCATCGCTTCCACCAGATAACTGTAAATCTGTTCGCGGACGGCCAGGTTGGGTACTTTCATGATCGTTTCGCCATATTCCATCCGGTCGTAAGTCAGCAAACCGAAATAGTATAGCAGTGAGGTAAAGTTACCCGGATCGGCCAGGTTCTCTGCTGGAAAACTGTCTTTTATCACGTTTCCGTTCACTTCGCCGGTATCGATCAACTTTGTAATGACCGAACAACCTTCTTCCTGCATCCTGTCGATACGGATAAAGTGGCGCAATTTGCTGTAATCCGTCCGGATATTACGGTCGACCATTTCGGAAGGCGGACGTTTCTTCTGCAAATAATTATTCAGGAAATAGAGCACCATATCCGAATTATACATCGTTTGCCCGATACATTCTTTGGCAAAACAGTAATTATCGTACCAGGGTTTCATCATCCGGACAATATCATCGATAGAATCGGCCAGCATGCCTTCCGATTGGTAATAAGATAACATCTCATGCAGCTCCGATTCGCTGAAACCGACCATCGAATTAAACCGTTCATCTGTCGTTATATTCGTCCCGATATTGAAACCACTCGTCACGTCATCCAGCGTAACAGGCGACACACCGGTAATGAACATTCGTTTCACAGGGGCTTCCGCTCCGGTGGTAACACCTTTTACCACATTAAAGAATGAACGATAGAAACCTGAATCGTGCGTCAAAGAATGATACACATCATTTCCTTTAGAGGATAATATCGTATTGGTAAAATTATCGTATTCGTCGATCAGCAAGTAGATAGACAGCCCTTGTTCTTTGGCACACAGGCAAATATATTCCAAACGTCCGGCAGCCTCCGGAATCAATTTTAGCTGTTCCTGGAAATCAGGTTTAAAATAAGAAGCATATACGCTGGCAAAATACGCTGTTTCCAGACTGATATGCCGGTTGAAGGCAGCTTCCAGTTTATCGTCCGTAGCCCTTACCATACTGAAATTAAAACGCAAAACCAGGTATTTACCCTGTTCAGCAGTCGGATGCTTGCCGATGTATTGATTACCGAACAGTTCCTCAAAACGGTCGGCATATTTCACATCGTAATAGCAGTTAAGCATATTCAGGAACAACGATTTCCCGAAACGGCGCGGACGGATCAGAAACAGGAAAGCTGCTGTCTTTTCCAGATCTTCAATATATTCCGTCTTATCCACATAGTAATAATCTTCTGTAACAATACGAAGATAATCCGTCAATCCGTAAGGTATTTTCTTTGCCATATATACTCTTTATTTAATCGTTTCGTCAGCTCCTTTCGGTAGCGCTATTTACAAACTCCCCAAATCCTTTATATCCTCAATATTGAACGGAGTTGCCTGGTAAACGTAATAGTTCAGCCAGTTTGTGAACAACAGGTTCGCATGGCCGCGCCAACGGACTACAGGACCCTGGGCCGGGTCGTTGTTGCGGTAATAGTTGTGGGGAACGGAAATGGGAAGGCCTTTATTCAGGTCGCGGATATATTCATCGCTCAACGTATAAGGCGAATATTCAGAATGGCCCGTAATATAAAACTCACGTCCGCCGCGCGACATCGCCATATAAACGCCCGACTCCTCGCTCTCCGAAAGAAGCGTCAACTCCGGCACCTTCCGGATATCTTCACGGCGTATTTCGGTATGACGGCTGTGAGGCACATAAACTCATCATCGAACCCGCGGAATATCGGCAGATAAGGCTCACGCAACGTATGCCGGAAAACACCGAACATCTTTGCCGGCAAATCATATTTAGGCACACCATAGAAATGATACAATCCCGCCTGCGCCGCCCAACAGATATATAATGTAGAGGTTACATGCGTACGCGCCCAGTCGAAGATCGTCGTCACCTCTTCCCAGTAACTCACATCTTCAAAAGGCATCTGTTCTACCGGAGCGCCGGTAATGATCATTCCGTCGTAATAATCTTTCTCTATATCGTCGAAGTCTTTATAAAACTCCTGCATATGTTCGATCGGAGTATTCTTTGGGGTATGGCCCTTTATCTTCATAAAGTCCAGCTCCACCTGCAAAGGGGTATTACTCAACAGACGGATCAGGTCTGTCTCTGTCGTGATCTTCAACGGCATCAGGTTCAGTACCACCACACGCAGCGGACGAATATCCTGGGATGATGCACGCAAGGAATCCATCACAAAGATGTGTTCCTTTTTAAGGAGTTCGATAGCGGGTAAATTCTTTTGTAAATTTAATGGCATGGCAATTCCTCTCTTTATTGTTTTTAGGAATACAAAGATAGAAATAAGTTAGCAGTTAACGTTTTTCCTACTGAAAAAAGTACCTATAGGCTCTTTAGTAAATAGCCCATAGGTACGCAAATATATCAGAGTATTTCTATCTAACTACTGTATTTCTTCTGAGGCTGATGTATATCCGCCCCCCAGTGCTTTATACAGATAAACCACCGACAACAGTTCATCCAGTACCGCCTTATTCAAACTGATCTGGGCATCCAGATAACCACGCTGGGCATCCAATACATCTATATAATTGGTTACACCATTGATATACTGCAATTCTGCCAACTTTAAATATTTCCTTGAGGTTGCTTCCAGTTTTTCCTGCGAGCGACGAATATCTTTCGCCATATGGATCGTAACAATTGCATCGTTCACCTCCTTGAAAGCACCGATCACGCTCTTCTGGTAACTGTACACCTCCTGCTCATAACGGGCTTTGGACGCTTTCAGCTTTGCCTTGTTCTTCCCCATTGCGAAAAGAGGCTGAAGCAGATCGCCTGCCAGGAACCATGCCGGACTTTTCAGCAGGTCGCCCAACTCTTCACTCTCGAGACCGAAATTACCGGTCAGGCTGATCTTCGGAAACAGATCGGTATAGGCTACTCCTACTTTTGCATTCGCTTCGCGCAACTTCAACTCGGCCTGACGCATATCCGGACGGCGTTCCAACAGAGCCGAGGGCAATCCTACCGGCAAAGCATCCGGCAAATGTTGCTGGTCGAGAGACAGGCCGCGGGGGATATATCCCGGATATTCGCCTAACAACAGGGACAGGTCATTTTCCTTGATCTTTACCTGGCGCTCCAAGGAAGGGACAAGCGTCTCGGTACGGGCAAGCTCCACCAAAGCCTGGTTATAAGAAGTCTCGGAAGTCAGACCACCATCATAGCGGAGTTTAGCCAGGCGAACCCCTTCACGACGGGCTTCCAATGTCTGGCGGACTATAGCCAACTGACGGTCGAGAGCACACAGTTGATAATAAGCGGCCGCCACTTCGGCAACCAGTGTCAACTGTAATCCCCGGCGGGCCTCTACCGATTGCAGGTAGGCAGCAACGCCGGCTTCGTTTGCCCAACGGAGGTTACCCCACAAATCCAACTCCCACGAAAGGGTCAGCTTCGCCCCGTATTCTGGATCGGGTTTAGGATTATCGCCTCCATAATTCAACCGTTCTTTCTGGCTGTAAATACGTGCGCCTATTTCCGGAAACTGGTCGGCAAATGTGATACGTTTGGCAGCGATCATTTCCTTGATCTTGGCGGCTGCTATCTTCATATCTTTATTATTTTCCAGGGCAGTCGTAATAAGCCGTTGCAAAGTGGTATCGGCATACAGGCTTTCCCAGGGAATATTATCCACGGAAAGACTGTCGGCACCGGCCTCCAGTTCAGCCGGAAGGTTCAACTCCGGACGGGCATATTTCTCTCCTAGCTTACAAGAAGAAAAAGAGAAGGTAATAGCCGACGCAGCAACCATAAAAAAGAACACCTTCTTTTTAGGTATTATCCGCGCAACACGATCCATCCGCAGCGTTCGTTTAATCTTATAAATCAGAACAAAGAAGAACGGTACCAATACAATACCTACCGTAATGGCAACCAACATACCAAAGAACACACCTGTACCGATGCTATGGCGTGAGGCTGATCCCGGCCCGCTAGCCAACACCATCGGAAGCATACCCAATACGAATGCCAAAGAGGTCATCAGGATCGGACGGAAACGCATCCGCGCCGCATGGATAGCAGCCTGAACAACGTCTACTCCGGTATCGACCTGTACTTTGGCAAATTCGACGATCAGGATCGCATTCTTCGCCGCCAATCCGATCAGCGTGACAAGCCCGATCTGGAAATAGACATCGTTATGTAACCCAGTAGCCCAAATTCCCAGATAAGCACCCAAAGCGGCAACCGGCAAAGATAAGATAACAGCGATCGGAACGATCCAACTTTCATACTGTGCGGCCAGAAACAGGAACACAAAGAGGAATACGAGTGCAAGGACCATGCCCGTCTGTCCGCCGGCCTTCTTTTCCTGATAGGACAGACCGCTCCATTCCAAACCTATGTTATCGGGTAGATGTTCGCGTGCAATCCGTTGCATGGCAGCCATGGCTTCACCGGAACTATAGCCGGGGGCAGCCACTGCACTGATGGCAGCTGTCGAGAACATATTGAACTTCTTGATCGTACCCGGTCCGGTCGTATAGCTCGTCGTACCCAAAGCGGTTAACGGAACCATCGAACCGTTTTGTGCACGGACAAAGAACAGTCCAATATTATCACGAGTGGCGCGATAAGGGGCTTCTGCCTGGATATATACCTTATATATACGGTTGAACATATTGAAGTCATTCACGTAGACGGAGCCCAGATAGGCTTTCATCGTCGAGAAGATATCCGTCAGAGGAATACCCAGGAACTTTGCCCGGTCACGGTCTACGTCAAAGTATAGTTGCGGAATCTCCGGTTGCAGGGCGGAAGATACGCCGGTCAGTTCGGGAGCTTTCGACGCATATAGCATAAATGTATCGGTTGCGCTTACCAGATTTTCCCAACTGGCTTCACCGCGGGCTTCCAACTGCATTTCCAAACCTCCGCTTTCTCCCAGACCGGGTATTACCGGCGGACGATTCAGATAAGCGAGTATCTCCGGATAATATTCAAATTCTTTACGGGCCACAGCCATCACATCTTCAACACCCATGCCGGAAGATTTACGTTCTTCCCAGGGTTTCAGAATAACGGTAAGCGTGGAGCGGCTTTGCGAAGTTCCCACACGGGTACTGCTTCCTGTCACGTTCTGGACGTAGGCGACAGCCGGTTGTTTTTCCAGAAATTCTATCGCTCTGTCGGTTACTTTACGGGTACGCTCCAATGTCGCACCTTCGGGCATAACTAATTCCACCGTAAAAAATCCCTGGTCTTCTTCCGGGATAAAACTGGTAGGAATAATCCGGTTCAGTACAAAGATAAAAACAAGTACCATACCGAATCCGGCCAGGATTCTTTTGGGATTAGTGATCGCACGGGTCAGCAAATGGATATATTTATTATTTCCTTTATGCAGCCATATATTGATCTTGCGGAAGACGAAATTTTTCTTTCCGACAGTCGGACGTAATATCAAAGCACACATCGCCGGGCTTAATGTCAAAGCAACGACAGTCGACAACAATACGGAAACCACTATCGTAATAGAGAACTGACGGTATAATGCTCCGGTAATTCCACTCAGAAAACTCACCGGAACGAATACGGCTGCCAATACCATCGATGTTGCAATCAAAGCTCCCGATAATTCGCGCATCGCTTTATGGGTGGCTTCGCGGGCTGTAAGCCGTTCTTCATGCATGATACGTTCCACATTCTCCACTACGACAATCGCATCGTCGACCACAATGCCGATCGCCAGGATCAGTCCGAGCAAGGTCAGCATATTCAGGGAGAATCCCATGATGAGCATAAATCCAAACGTTCCGATCAATGATATGGGAACAGCGATAGTCGGGATTAAAGCGGCACGCCAGTTCTGTAATGACAGGAATACAACCAGTATAACCAGGAACAAAGCCTCAAACAAGGTTTTATAAACTTCGTGGATAGACTGTGATATATATTCAGTCATATCAAAGGGAAACTTATATTCCAGTCCTTCCGGGAAGTTCTGGCTGATCTCTTTCATAGCTTCTTTTACATTGGTTGCCACTTCCAAAGCATTGGCACCCGGTAGCATATAAATACCCAGGATAGCCGCATTCTTTCCGTTTATTCCACTTTCCGTAGAATAAGAAGAGGCTTCCAAAGATATTCTCGCGACATCGCGCAAACGAACAATCGATCCGTCAGGATTGGCACGGACAACGATATCTTCAAATTCTTTTACCGTAGACAGACGTCCGCGGGCAGTGATCGGCAAAGTGATATCCACGTCGATAACCGGCTGTTTACCTAATTCTCCGGCAGCGGATTCACTGTTCTGTTCTTTCAGGGCGGCCTGGATATCTTTTACCGTCAGTCCCATATTTGCCAGGCGATCCGGATATACCCATATCTGCATACCATAGTAACGGCTACCGATATTGGACACACGTCCCACACCCGGAATACGGCGAAGTACGTCGAGCACATTGATCGTTGCGAAGTTACTCAGATAGATTTCATCAAAGCGTGGGTCATCCGAACTCAGGCTTAACGTCATCAACTGGCTGGCCGATTGTTTTTCCACGGTGATACCATTCTGAACAACATCGGAAGGCAGGCGCGATTCAGCCAACTTCACACGGTTCTGTATTTCCACAGCAGCAAGGTCAGCATCGGCAGATACATCGAATGTGACTGTTATAGTCAAACCTCCGGAGTTCGTACTGCTGCTCTGCATATAGATCATACCCGGAGTACCATTCAGTTCCTGTTCGATCGGTGTTGCAACAGCCTGCGACACCGTCAAGGCACTGGCTCCCGGATAAGAGGCACTGATCTTCACAACCGGAGGCGTGATCTGAGGATACTGGTCCACCGGTAACATCATCAATCCTATAACCCCGACAATAACGATCAATAAAGATAGTACGGTCGAGAATACGGGACGGTCTATAAAGAATCCCGGCTTCATTCTCCTGCCTCCTCTCTATATGCTTCGATGGCTTTGTCATCCCCTGCCTGAACCGGACGCACCAGCATACCAGGAACTAATTTATGATAGCCTTCGATAACTACTGCTTCATTTTCTCCCAGACCGCGTTCAATAACGATGTTATTTCCGATTTCAGGTCCTGTTTGTACAAAACGCTTTTCCGCTACATTATCACGCCGGATAATATAGATGAAGACACCGCCTTGTTCTATAGAAATAGCCTTTCGGGGAACAACGATTGACCGTTCACGTACATCTAATAATAGTTTCACGCGGGTGAACTGTCCGGGAAGTAATTTCTGATTTGGATTAGCCAATTCTGCACGTACACCGAAAGTTCCTGTTTGTGGATCTACAATCGGATCGGCAAAGTCGACTACGCCTTTGACCGGATATTCAGAATTATCGGCCAGCGTCACGGTTACAGTCGGCTGCCAGGAACGGGTCGTATCCTGCTCACCGAACTTAATGTTACGGCGTTCGGCACGCAGATAATCCAATGCAGTCATTTTGAAATCGACCAATACTGTGTCACTTTTTACCACGGCCGCTAATTTGGAGTTAACACCGGGACCAACCAGGGCGCCGACATCGACAAAACGCTCACTGATATATCCGGCAATCGGTGAAGTGACCGTTGTATAACCCAGCTCCAGTTGTGCCTGGTCCAGGTCAGCTCTGCTCATTGCGATATTAGCTTCCGAATCATCCAGGGAAGCTAATGCGTTATCAAGATCCAACTGGCTGGCCGCATGCTGTTCGTACAACGGCTGTAAACGCTCTACATCTCTTTTGGCTTTTGCCGCCTGAGCTTCGTTCTTCTTTAACTGTGCTTTCGCTTTCTCTACGCGTGCCTTATAAAGTGCTGAATTTATTATAAACAAAGGTTCATTTTGTTTCACCTGTTTACCTTCTACAAACAGCATCCTTTCCAGATAACCTTCTACGCGTGCATGTATCTCTACATAACTTGCGGCACGAATACGGCCTACATATTCACCAAAAATTTGCACATCTTCTTTCTGAGGCTTGTCAACTATGACAAGGGGACGCAACGGCTCTTCTTTTTTTCGACATCCTGTTGCCAACATTAAAAGGGCGACTAATACGATACCTCCTTTTACTAATCTTTCTCCTACCATTACTAATATCTATAAATGACATTTAAATTTTCTATTGTTCTATCTCTATATTGTAAGAATGAAATAATCGTACCATTGTTCAATACAATCTGTTAAAAAACGCTATACCCCTAAATATTAACCATATAAACAAACAACCAAATAGAACAACTTCTTTATTAAAAACGGGATTCGTAGAATTATTCCACAGACAAATGCTACATAATCCACAAAACAAATATAAACCAAATACAAATAATGTATTTATGGATAGTCAGAGTCATCAACTATAAACACAAAAAGGAACCAACCTTTCGATTGATTCCTTTCATTTGTTTGGAGTCTGTGACTCTCTAAAACGGCGGCTATCTACTCTCCCACTTTTACGCAGTACCATCGACGTGGTTGGGCTTAACTTCTCTGTTCGGAATGGGAAGAGGTGGATCCCCAACGCTATAACC
>NZ_QSDP01000142.1:0-12884 GCF_003463685.1 Parabacteroides sp. AM58-2XD | reverse complement strand
TATATTTGCACAAATAAATGAACTAAATAAAACGATCGTTTTTTTAGTCATTGCTTTATAACCTTATGAATATTTCATAAAAAACTCTGTATTTCCCAGTATTATTTTTAGCTGAAACCGGGAAATACAGAGTTAAATATTGAACACGAATAAAACCTATACCGCTATTCTTCCTGATTATTCAGTTTACGGACCAAATCGTCTGCTGTCCGGAATTTTATTGTTGTTCTCGGAGCAAGCATAATTGGTTCCATTGTTTGCGGATTACGAACAGGGCGGGACTTCTGGAGCACGGGAGAAAAAACACCAAGCCCTCCTATCCTTACCTTGTTCTCTGATTTTACTTCATTAAATACAGTATCGATAAATGTATTCAATACCTTTCGTACAGCACTTTGCGTGTACCCTGTCTGTTCTGCAATGGAGTATATCAACTCTCTTTTGTTCATCATATCTCTTACGATTTTTAATTGTTTGTTATGTTTGATCTGTTATTTCAAAAGCATTTCATTGTTATCTAATAATTTGCGTACCAACCGGACCTGTTCCCCAGACAAGCGTAAAGTCCTCAACCCTTTCTCATACTCACTTAGTTTATGAAAATCGGTACCGACATAATCATAATATCCTTCACAGAGTAAATACTCCGCTACCTGCCGGACCTGTTTACCCTGTAAGCCGGCTAAGGAAAACAGGTTCAGTTGAAATCTATACCCTTTACTTTTCAAATAAGAATAGTCCTCCTGTTCCATATACCCATATTGCTCCGGATGAGCGATAACAGGCATATACCCATCCAATGCCAGGTCAAACAGGATTGTCAGAAATTTGTCGTGAGCCGACAAACAGGAAGTCTCAACCAAGACCTGCCTGCCGGGAAGTGTAAATAACATTCCCTTCATATATGCCTCAAAACCATCGTCCAGCATATACTCGGCAGCCAGGTGTAACTCTATTTCCGGAGGACAACATTCCTTCAAAATAGCATACTTTGCACACAGGAGTTCCGGTGTATTATTAGGAAACTCCGCCATAATATGGGGAGTCAGAAATATCCGTTTCACACCGGCTTCCTTCATTCTCTCTAATGCAGCGATCGAGTCCATCAACGACTCCGATCCACCGTCCACATTAGGAAGCAGATGCGCATGCACATCTGTCATTCCTTCAAGCAATGTGGTACGGATTATGTTTTTCTTTGAGCTAAACCAGGTCAGCATATTGGAAAATAGTTTTTATTTTTTCTTTTCGTTCCCGTAGCCATAACCATAGCCGTAACCGTATCCATAGCCATAACCGTAACCATAACCCGAACGATTATAGCGGACACCATTCAGCACCAGACTCATATTCCTGAATTTATCCTGTCTGTATAACTTTTCCAGCTCCGGTAACTGCCGGCGGTCCATCAACCCGGCACGCAGGATATAAATGGTCAGGTCGGCTACACGGTTTACAATCGCTGCATCGGCAACCAAGCCGGCAGGCACATTATCCAGAATGATATAATCATACAGTTTCTTCAACTCTTCGATCAAAACTTCCAAACGGTCGCTCAATAAAAGCTCGGAAGGATTGGGAGGCACAGGGCCGGTATGGATAATATCCAGGTTTGTGGCAAGTTCCTCTTTTTTTATGATAGAGTTGATGTCATCCACTTTTCCAGATAAATAGTTTGTTATTCCCATGTTAGTGGAACCACTAACATGGCCGCTAAGGGTACCCTTACGAATATCGAGATCGACCAGTATCACTTTTTTTCGAGTCAGGGCAAAACTCATAGCCAGATTCATCGATACAAATGTCTTTCCGGCATTCGGATTGAAAGAAGTAAACATCACCACTTTCATATCCTTCGCTTTCACACGCATGAAATCCATATTCGTACGGACAATACGGAACGCCTCCGAAATACTGTCGCGCCCATTTTCACGCACGACTATTTCATCTTTATTCTTCTTGTCGCGCAAAGGAATCTCTCCCAGGAACGGGATCGATACGGCATCTTCCACATCCTTACGTGTACGCACAGTCGTATTCATGACCATCTGCAACCAGATGATACCTGCCGGAATAGCTAATCCCAGCACTACTGCTGCCAATAAGATCATCATCGATTTCGGTGCCACCGGACTCCGGCTTCCCTGCGCCGCATCGATCACACGGGCATTACTTTCGGTAATCGCCTGCGACAAAGCATTCTCTTCCCGCTTATTCAGCAAATAGAGATACAGCTCCTCCTTGATCTTCTGCTGACGTTCGACAGACAACACATATTTCTGTTGTGTCGGCACAGCCGAAATACGGCGGCTGGTCTGGGCTTCCCGCTCTCTGATATTCTTTATCTTGATATTCAGACCGACAATCAGGTTATCGATAGCCCGGATAATCGTCTGCTTCATCGCACTAAGCGAATTATTCAGGTCCATCACCACCGGGTTCTTATTACTACTATTACCAATCAGTTTGTCACGTTTCAGCAACAGGTTGTTGTACTCACTGATCTGTCCTTCGATGTTCACATCCGCAATACCGGTATTGGCCGGTATCAGGTCAGCACTTTTATGAGGGTCCGTCAGGTAATCGCGTATATATTTCGCCAAAGTCACCTGATTCTCCAGTCCAAGTCCTTCTTTACTATACTGGCTGCTCTCCTGAAGGTACATTCCCGTTTCCGAACTGATGTCCGTCAGCTGGTTTTCCCGTTTATACGTTTCGATATCGGCATCCACACTGCCCAACTCCTCTTCAATAATGATCAAACGGTCATTAATAAAGTTGGAGGTGTTCACCGTTACCTGGTTCTTATCGTTTATCGCGTCTTCGTTGTACACGGCAATCAACATATTCAGAACATCTTCGGCACGCGGTATGGATACGTCCTGCAACGTCAGGTTGATGATCGTCGCCGTCTTACTGGCCAGCGCCACCTGAAGGGAATTGCTGTATGCCAAAGCGATCTCCTCCCTGTTCCGCTTACTTATAGTTACCGCCTTCCCGAAATATTTATCCGCATAATACAACGTAGGGGTCACCACCAGTTACCTACCGGAGTGGAGACTGTATCGTTCAACGCCACTTTCAAACTCTTAGCCTCATCTGTCGAGAAACCGGACAGCAAAACCTCTCCGGCCGACAAAGGTGTCGCCACCAATGAAAAAGATTGCGAAGCCTCCGCTTCCGGGAACCGTACGGCTATCGGCGATTGCGTATACAACTCTTCCGTCCGCAACCCGTCCTTTATCGTATAGCTGATATCCAGGTTCAACCGTTCAGCCACTACCGACATCAGACGCTTCGACTTGAAGACCAACACTTCATTGTCCACATTACTTTTTACATTGAACATATTCAGCTCTTCGAAAGCTGCCGACTCACTAAGCCCTCCACCCTTGCTATTGTCTTTTATCAGTACCGATGCCGTACGTGTGTAGACTTTAGGAGCCCATTTCAGATACAGAACAGCTACTCCGGCACAAACCAGGACAGACAAAACGAACCAATACCAGTTGGCCAACACAATATGGAAAAGGTCACTCAGGTTCAGTTCGTTTTCTTCTCTTCGCAAGTTGATTGTTTCTTGTTCAGAATTCATTTGTAATCCGATTATTTAAAGATTAATACCGCAATCGTAGTCAGCAAGGAGATAACAGAAACCCAGACTCCAATCGAATTATTCTGGTTAATGCTGCTCTGACCCGATTTCGCTTTATTCGGTTCCACATAGACAATATCGTTCTGTTGCAGGTAGTAACAAGGAGAATTAAAAATATCCGCCGAACGCAAGTCATGGAACAGAATTGTACGTTTTCCGTTATTTTCGCGAATCACCCCTACCCGGTCACGACGTCCGTAAATAGTCAAGTCACCTGCCATACTCAAAGCCTCCAACAATGTGATACGGTCGCCGGAGATAGTAAAGCTACCCGGACGTCCGACTTCACCCATCACGGAAATTTTGAAGTTCAGGAACTGTACCGTCACAATCGGATCCTTAATCAAATCGCCTTCGATCAGCTTGTTTTTGATCAGTTCGGTCAACTGCATACGAGTCAAGCCTTCCACATGGATTTCTCCCAAGATGGGAAAGTCGATGTTTCCGTTCGTATCCACCAGATACCCTAAAACACGTTGCTGTCCGCCAGTGTTAGAACCCAACTGATAACTTACCATCGGCATATTGAAAGGCAATGCCAGTTCCGGGTCGCGACTGTTCACCATAATAGCCAGCAAGTCGTCACCATGGATAATCACCTCATACTTTTGTTCGATCTCCTGTTGTTTCAACGGAACGACATCCTGCAAATAGATAATTTTTTTAGTCGATGTGCAGGCGGTAAAAAATACCGCCATACACACGACCAGATAGGCCACATACTTCTTAAACATAGTTACTTACAATATTAATTATGCTCAGGCTTCATGTTTCCCTGCTCTTTCTCGATGTTCTGCGATACCGCTCCATACTGTTCGACAACAATGCTTTCCACGCCACGGTTAGTCTTAACACGAATCGTATATCTTATTACCGCCTGCTTATAAGTGACAGTCATCTTCATGTCGCCACTTACCGCCATACTCTTTGACATTGCGATTTCGGAAACACCTTCACTAGCCAAAACATTCCTTAAAGCAGCCATCAGCATTGCTTCAACATCACCCGTCACTCCTTTACTTTTAGATACGACTTTCCAACCTTCTTTCGCCTTAACGGAAAAGTCTTTCGATACAGCCGTTGTTTTTCCAAGGTTGTCCACTTCTTCAGACAAGAGGGTTTCACTATTCGGTTCGGCCGACAAATCTGTAACCACTCTCAACTCGTGTACAGAAAAGCCATCCAACTGCAGGACATAAGATTTATCCGAATCATCATAAATAACTTCTGCATTATCCGTTCCGTTCACATAATGTTTCACTTCCGTGAAATAAACATCATTATCGGCTTCCAGCGCCTTTACCCTTATTTCCAATGGCTTTTCAAACTTGACACCGTCCGGTTGGCAATCAAAGCTAGATAACGCCAATGCAGAAGATGTTGTTTGCGGAGTAGAAGTCGACACCGCCTTATCGGCCACCTCTTTCAGCTTTTTATCAGCAGCCGGAACAAATGACGTGATTGCTATATCCGTTTCTTTTTCCACTGCGCCGGCAGGAACAAACGCTTCGGTATTTTGCGTAACAACCAGCAAAGCGTCTTTCTCAGGAGTTACTTTGACTGATTCAGCCTGCTTAGTCAGTATCTGCGAGTAAAATACGGTGGTACCTTTTTCTGCTTTGCTATCTACTGTCACTTCATTTTTAATCGTGATGTATCCGTCTTTGGCAAAGCTCAGTTCAAAAGAACCTTTCTTATCCACCTCGATTTGGTAAGCACCTGAAGCATCCGTTTTTGCCGACACCTTTCCGGCAGATACGGAAACATCCGCCAACGCATTCGTTCCGTCCGTTACCTTACCGGTTATAAAATAGGCTTCTTTTTCCAATGGGTTTTCTACTACTTCGGGAACCGGTTCCACTTCATCTTTTTTACATGAGTTGAAGGACAATCCCCCCACCATCAACGTTGCAGCCAACAGGCTCAACGACCAGAAATTAGTTGTTTTCATACTAAAAATGGATTAATTAATATTTATTATTTGTTGATAATATGTTTATGAAAAGCAGTTATTTCAATTCTTTTCAGGTTTGAGCTATCTGATTATTGACCGGTTGTACCTGGCTCCCCTCTCGAGAGGGGGAAGGGGGTGTGTCATAATGCCACCTATACCACCATCACAATCAAAGTCACTTAGCCATTACAGGTTTATTTGCCGTCTGCTTCAGCTGACGGTTTACAAGTTGTTTCTCTCTTTTGGCTTCAGCCACATGTCTCTTTGAAATAGAACCAGAAGAAATGGGACTAAAGTCCAGACATATAGAGCATTTAACAATCCGTCAGCTAAAGCAGACGGCAAATAAACCTGTGACAAGGCTTGTCTTATTGGCTGGCTATAACACACCCCCTACCCCCTCTCGAGAGGGGAGCCAGTTACAATCAGTCGCTATAACAAGACATACAAAACATTCACATCTTTCTATACAGGAAATTATTTCGTAACAATTCTCAGAATCTCCTTCTTCACAAAATCCGGGGCATCATATCCCCGGCTGCCGTTTTCGTCGGGGCGGACTTCGTAGCTGTAACCTAATAACTCATCGCCATACGAGCCGCCATGACGGGCCCTGTATTCATGGGCGAAATATTCAGGTAACCGGAAACGGACGGCTCTGCGTTTCCCCCGCTTCGTTCCCGGAATCGGGAGAGCAAAATGAAAACCACCATTCATCTCACCATCGGTAAACAAGCCATATACTCCGACCGTCACCTCGCCAAAATGACGACGGCAATCTAACCGGGCTCCCATATCGCCATACACCAACCGCACGGCCGCCAGGTCTATCTGCAAACCATAATGCGGCTCGTTATACCGTCCCCAAACGGAACCCGACACCCTTCTCCAGGTTGACACCACCCATTCCCCGCCATAGCAGGTGCTCGACCCGGTCAGTCCGACATTCGCACCCACCAACCACCGTCCCCGGGCCGGTTGGTAACGGAGGCCGGCATCCACTCCCATCCGGTTGCCCGTGAAGTTTCCGGCCGTAAGCGTCCCGACACACCACCCGGCAGACGAAATTCCTGCCGCAGCGTAATCACTCCCGGACGTATATATTTGCGGAAATCAGTCATATTCGTATAAACCGGCAACACGACCTGTCCCGTCAGCACCGCCCCTTTCCAGAGGTCCATCTGGATAGCCGGAGAGATATTGACCGCTACCCCATATAATTTATCGAGCCAAGAATTCTGTAAGAACAGCTCCGGATACAACACCACATCTATCCGTCCCGCCATCTTATTTCTGCGTTCTTTCCCCTTCAGGCGCCGCATCGCCTCATCCGTATCGTAACTCACCTCCAGTGCCACCGTCTGCCGGGGCAGTGTCAATAACAAACGCGGTATACGGTCGTCCAACACCACCAGCTCATACGCTGCCGCCTGTTCCGTCTCCGGCAGGCTACGCAAGGCTTCAATCACAGCCGCCAGTCCGCGATACGTACCCCGGTATATATTATCTTCAAAGGCTATCGTACAGACCGAATCGGTCTGTGCCACCCGTATCTCTTCCATGCCGAGCGAAAGCAAAGTTTGTTCAGCCGCTTCAGCCACCGATCTTCCCGCCGGTTGTTGCCCCATCAGTACGGCAACCATTCCCCAGGCCATCAGGCAAACCATTCCCAAACACCTTCTTCTCATTGCCGGCCTCCCTTCTTTTTGAGCAATACCAATTCATACCGTATCCCGCCCGATACCGCTTTCAAGTCGTAACAAAACAGATGTACCGTAAAATGATTGAAAAGACGCACGCTACCGCCCATATTCACAGCACTGCCGTCGTACTCCGCCATCAACGAAATCGGACGGAAGAAGGCCGGCGAATAACTCATTCCTCCAAAGACTCCGTCACGAACAGCATGCTTACGGAACGGGATATTCCATCCGAATGTAAACGCCAGGTCATGGCCGCCAGACTGAAAATGCTTCGTCGCTACCCCATACACCGACGAAAAATAACGGTTACCAGTAACTTCACTGAACGTATTCAGTTGCCCGGTCGTCAAAGCGTCATTGCTCCCCACGACCACCGACGGCCAATACTTTCCCTCTTTCAACGGACGTATCCGCAACGACACCGAACGGTCCTGATTCCATTTACCCGTTTTAAGCTTCATCAACGTACAGCGATAACCGACCTCCAGGCAAGGCAGAAATGTCACATTCAGGAAATAATTCCCGGAATTATAATCCCAGTAATCAGGAAGCATCTGTTCCGGCAAATAGTTCGCCCCCACCATAAACGTCCCGTCTACCTGCATATCTGCCGTCGGAATATTCAATAATCCCGTCACCCCCATCGAATGTTGAGCGTATAAGGATGAGCCGCCCAGCAAAAAGCCCGCAGCCAAAACAAATAAAACCCTAATTTTCAATTTTTAATTTTTAATTTTCAATTATCAAACCGCCCCCGGCCTATCCAGCCACACCGAAACATGGCGCAGTTGTTCCCGGCGTTCCGCCAGCTTTATAACCAGTTCGTACTGCAACTCTTCATGGTCTTCCTGTACTACCTGACGGACCAGCCGGGAGATCAGCCGGAGCAAACGAGCTTCGCTGTACAAGAATAGCAGATAAGGCAGATATACATCGGACGATAACAGTTCCAGATCAGTCTGTAATTGAGTATCATATTCCCGATGCAGTTCAGCAACAACACATTGAAGCGGGGCCGACAACCCGTCCTCCGTTCCAGCCTCCTGCAAATGTTCGAAAATACGCTGATGATCCGCATCCTCAAACCAGAGATCATCCGTCTCCAGGGCCGAAGCCACCAGGTCGATAAACAGGTACTCCTCCCCTCTCAAACGAAAAGTAGCCTCCGGATACAACAGGCAAACCGTCAGCAAGGCACACTCCGACGAATGCGGCCTGTTCTGCAACCGCCCGATCATCCGCGCAAACTCTTCCCTGCCTAACCGACGGAATAAAGAATCCGGATCTCCCTCGCCAGGAATCAACGCCGAATCGGCATCCATCCCCGCTTCCCGCAAGCGCAACACCGCTTTCTTCGAAGCCGCCTGCCCCGCCTCGTCACCGTCGAGCAACAGACAGGCACGGTTGGTATATTTCTTCAGCAAAGCAATATGGCTGTCAGTCAAAGCCGTCCCGCACAAAGCCACCGTATTGACAAACCCGGCAGCATGCATCGCAATCGCATCTTTATATCCTTCGGTAATAAACACATAATCTTCTTTCCGTATCACCGCCACCGCACGGTTGAGTCCGTACAAGGTAGCCCCTTTGTCATACCCGTCGGCTGCCGACGAGTTGATATATTTCGGAACCGAAGTATCTTCGTCACACAACCTACGTGCTCCCATCCCGACCAGTTTTCCATACTCGTCGCGCACCGGAAAAATAATCCGGTTGCGCATCACCTTCCATTCGGCAGGCACCTGCACAGGCGACATGCCCACTTCAAAATCCAAATAAGCCGCCGAAAGCTCCGAACACCCGCAGGCATAAGGCAACAACAGTTTCATAAAAGCCGCAAAATCCTTTGCAGGTTGTTTCGCCTGTCGTTTGATAGCCATCCGCCCTGTACCGGGCATCACGAAATCCGGCTTACCCTCAGCAAATCTGCCTGCCGCCAGTTTCCTGACCGCGTCACTCAACGTACAATGTTCCATCTTCCTGACAAACTCGAATACATCCCCATGTTCCCCGCAGGCAAAACAGGAATAAGTCTGTTTTTCGGGATTCACCATCAACGACGGATGGTGGTCCGGATGAAACGGACACAGTCCGACATAATTCTTCCCCTTAGGCTCCAGATGCTGATAACCGCCGATCACCTCCTCGATACGAACAGATGATTTTATTTGTTGAAAATCATTCTTCTTCATAACGCATCCTGTTGTCATAGTTAGTAATACGGGTAAATGACTTATTGTAACGGAAACGGGCAATCCCGGTCGATCCGTTTCGTGTTTTCAGTATATATAATTTTCCTACGCCCCGCAGGCTCTCCCCTGTCGTCTCGTCCTTGAAAATACCGTAACGTTCGGGACGGTGAACAAAAAAGACACAATCCGCCACCTGTTCGATCACACCCGAATCACGCAGATCATGCAATTCAGGGACATACGCCTTTTCGATACGTTGTACACTATTACGGTTCATCTGCGACAAGACCAGCACCGGACAATTGGTATCGACCGCCACCTGTTTCGCTCCTTCTATATTACGGCCCACCAACTGGTCCATCGTCTCCCCGGCACGCCCTTTGCGTTCCATCAGGTGCAGATAATCGATCACTACCAGGTCACACTGCCCCTTCTTCTTCTGTAACATCACCTGGGCACGAATATTCTCTATGCTATTGCCCGGCGTATGGTCGAAAAAGAGCGGCAGGTCTTCAAACTTTCCCGCCAGCCGTTCCATACGTTCCAGTTCAGCCGTCGTCAGTCCCTCGATACGTAAATGATCAGCATCCACACTAGCATAACCGGCAAAAAGACGGTTCATCGTCTGCATAGCTGTCATCTCCAGGCTGAAGAAACAGACCGCTTTTCCCGAAAGTGCGACATTCATGGCAATATGCATGGCGACAGCCGTTTTTCCGTCGCTCGGACGTCCGCCTTCCACCAACAGTTCACCGTTGTAAAGTCCGCCCGTCACGTAATCGAACTCTTCGATCCCCGACAGGATACGCATTCTGTCATTCCCCGTACTCAACCGTTCACGATGCATCTGAAGCACCTCATTGGCCGTACACCCGATACGTTCGAGCGGTTTGCCCACCGTGCATCTCTCACGCAGTTCGAGCAACGACCGCTCCGCCTCTTCTATCAACAGTGTGTAAGAAGACTCGAACCCGGCCGCCTTTGCGCCCAGCGTCACAAAAAGAGTGTTCAACAGGCGGAGCATATACTGTCTTTTCACCTCTTCCACATAATAAGGCAAACCTGAAATATGGCGTATGCATCCTACCAGCGAAGCCATTCGTTTGATGCCGCCCCACTCCTTCCAACGCTTCTCGTCGGTCTTACGCATTTCGGTATCGACCGTGATCATATCCACCGTTTCCCCCTTGTCGTAAAGATTGCTGACTGCCTGATAGATAAATGCCAGGTCCGGACGGCTGAACATCTCCGGTTTCAAGACGGGAAAGGTGCCCACTATCGCTCCGGCATCGAGCAGCAAGGCGCTGATAACGGCTTCTTCCACCTGTTCCACACTGATATTGTTTTCTCCTGCGAATATTTTATTTTCGATTTTGTCTGTTGTCATGGCCGATTCAGTTAACGTTTTTATTTGGATATTGCTTGCTTCTTCCCCCTATCTTGGCCTCAGCCTCCGACAGGCGTGCAGCGGCATCTTCCGCCTGTTTCGCATCGTTTGTCCGACTGATTTTACCTGTGTCACGCAACTTGTATTCCTTCTCCGAAGCAAAACAGAATTTATCGTATCCGTTTACGCGGATGACAGAGCCGCCCGGTACCCGGACTATCTCGACCAGTTCTCTTTTCTCCAGTTTTTCAAGCAAGCGGCTGATCGAGCCGAAAGGTATTCCCGACAATCGCGACAGCTCACGATACGTGCCTACATACTCCCCTCTGTAACTCATCACCTGGTTATTTCCCAATTTCACCACCCTGTCATCGAAGTTGCATGAAATAAACAAAACCAAATGCAACCCGGCTAACATTTTTTCTTCTTTCTCCAAACTCAATACCCTAGCATATAAGACTCTGGGTACTTTTACGAATGAATGCCCCATATATTCGAGCGCCACCCGTTCATGTTCTTTGTTTTCTTGTCTCATGTGTATTACTTTAACGTGTAACATCTGAAACGCAATTTGAAACACTTTTAAAACGCTACTCATCCGGTTAACAAAAAGATTTGAGCTTTTTCGAAACGCTTTTGAGACGCATTACCCTATTTTCTATATATATTAAAGAACTTCTTAAAAGAACATATAAAAAATAAACATTGATTTTCAACTTGCATTACGAAGACAAAAGTAGACGGTTCGGAAACGGATGGCAACCCGCTTTTTTCCGCATTTTATTTCTTTAGAAGGCTTTCTGACAACAGGTTATAAAATTAAAATACGTATTTTTGTGTAAATACAGTTTGTTAAACTAGTATAATCTATACTACGAATGACTCAAATGTGAACTGAGGTATTCTTTCGTACAACTCATTTCAAAAATGGTGAGCAGGGCGGCGGCCAATCTTCCGTAAGATATATCTCCCAGCAAACCGGCTTCTCTCATTTCGAGAAACAGTTCTATCACTTTCGTCTTTCCCTTTTCATCCAATGGAATTTTTTCAAAAGCCTCGACCAGATTCGTGTATCCAAGTTGAAGCAAGATCAATTCTTTATTGTTTTCGAAAAACTGCATTCGCAGACTATCCCAACGACTCGTGCTTTTCGTGTCATTGCATGCCAGGACAGGGATGAGCATTAATACCAGACCGATTTTATTATCGTTCTTTTCGATTACTTCCTCCAGGTACGTATACGCAAGGTTTCTACCGGTCAAAGCACCGATTCTTTTTTTACGATCTTGATCAGATCGATATGTTTTTTGATAAATAAATTCATATGACAATTGTATTATGCTGTCAGAAAGCCTCTTTTAATTGCCTATTTCCTAACTATATAATCGCATACGGATAACTATGTAATCCGCCACGCATAACTATCTGTTTCCTCACTTATGGTTCGCCCAGAAAACGGACGATAACCTGCACCTGTATGGGTGTCAGGGTCTTTTTCCCCTTCTTCCATCCGCATCGTTCCAGTTCATTTACCAACGAAGGGTTGACCTGTACCCATTTACTTAATCTTTTACTAGACGATTCAGGCGTAAGTCCCTGTCCATACAACAATGCCAACTCCTGCCAACCGTACGATCTGATCTTGAATTTTCCTTCTTCCATATTTCCTCTTCCGTTGTTTTACACGCCCTGAAGTTACAAAATTAAAACGACATAATCGCCATGATTCTCAATTATTTCAAGAGATTCAATCATATTCACCTGCATCCCTTAATACAGACATTGAGCATTGCGAATAGATCAATTATTGTCAGAAGTGAACTATTTGTGCCTCTTTAATGGGGCAAAGCCCCATGCCGCAGGCTCTCTTTTGCCGTCAGTTTCAACTCAATGTCATCAATTTAAGGTTCATAGTGCTCTTTTGTAATTAGTTAGAGTATAGTTTTTACAATTGGGCCTTCCTTTCCTTGCTCGTGGAAACTTTCTTCCCGGT
>NZ_QSDP01000141.1:0-12975 GCF_003463685.1 Parabacteroides sp. AM58-2XD | reverse complement strand
CATTTTTTTACTGGTTCACTCTTTGTCTTCCTTTCTTTCAATGGTTTGACATATTACAAATCTATCTTTTTTATCTTATCGAAATTCTATCTGCCAAACTAAGGTATTTTTTTATTACGTGGGGAATTTTCCCCATTGTAAAGGGGAATAATCCCCACCACAAAGGGGAATAATCCCCATTGTAGTGGGAAACAATCAGTAAAGTGACTAGGTTGTGTTGGCAAAGTGTTCCTGAAATTCACATGGGAGCGAAAAGAAAAGTGATAAATCTTGCTCGATTGTTTAAAAGTTAGAATAATATGTTACTTTTGCTAAAGTATAGAATTAACAGAATTAGATATGGTTTATCCCCAAAACAATTTTGAAAAGATATATAAACTGTACTATCCCAAGATGGTAGTATTTGCCAAGAATTACATATCGGCAAATGAGGATGTGGAAAATATTGTACAGGATGTCTTTTTGGTGCTTTGGGAGAGAAAAGATGAACTTGAATTGTCCTGTACACTTACTACCTATTTGTTTACCCTGGTCAAAAACCGATGTCTGAATTTCTTGCGCCATAAACTTATCGAAGAGGAATATAATACCCAGATGAAAGAAGAATTAGGCTTTAAATTATATGCGTTGGAATCGCTGGAGTATTCATATCATTCGGAAAAGGAATTGCAGGAAATAATTCAGAGGGCCTTGGATACATTGCCGGAACGTTGCCGGGAGGTTTTTATTAAAAGCCGTATCGAGGGACTGAAGTATAAGGAAATATCGGATGAGTTAGGAATATCTGTCAATACAGTTGAAAACCATATTGTTACTGCGTTGAAAAAGCTACGTGTAGCACTGAAAGATTATTTGCCTTTGCTCTTGTTCCTGGTTAATTAATGTTTATTTTAAGACGGTTTATAGTGGTCTGTCTCCCGGTAAGGTTTTAACTTTATAAATAGAAGAAAAATATGCATGATCTGTTATCAAAATATTTGACAGGAGATATTTCATCGGAAGAAAAACTAACTCTTTTTCAGCAATTAAGAGAAAATCCGGAATTGAAAAAAGAAGCAGCCGGTATACAAAATCTGTCGGCACTTGTTTCTATGGCCCGGGAAGAGTATCCTGCTTCTGATATGCAATATCGCTCGTTTGTTCATTTGAGAAAAAAGCGCGCGTTCTTCTTTAATATGCGGAGAATAGCCGGCTATGCGGCTATCATGGTATTTTCTGTATTATCGACCTATTTGTTAATGACTTATATGGGAGAAGGAAGACAAGAACTAGCCCGTTATCAGGAGTTTTCAACACCTCCCGGCCAACGTGCAGGGTATTGTTGGCCGACGGTACGGAAGTTTGGCTGAATGCCAATTCAACTTTACGCTATCCGGAACGCTTTAATTTGAAGCAACGGGAGGTTGAACTGCAAGGAGAAGCTTTTTTTGAAGTGGAAAAGAATAAAGAGAAGCCTTTTGTTGTCAAGACAAGCAAAATGGATATACAGGTAACCGGAACCAAATTTAATGTAAGCGCTTATGAAGCGGAAGCATATTTTGTTACATCTTTGGTTGAGGGAGCGGTTTCCGTTTCTTGTGCAAACGACTGGAACCGTACCTTTTCACTACGTCCGCAGCAGCAAATTATAGTGTCGGATTCTTCATCGGAAGTTGCCTTATTTGAGAATACCGATTTTCTATCGTGGCGAGAAGGCGTATTTGTTTTTGATGATATGTTGTTAACAGATATTATCAAAAAACTGGAACTGTTTTATGATGTGTCGATTGTTGTGAAGAACACGGAACTGGGCAGCTTCCGTTATACCGGAAAATTCAGACAAAGGGATGGAGTGGAAAGTGTTTTACGGAAATTACAAATTGTATATCCGTTCACTTATACAAAGGATGATGAGCGTAATCTGATTGTTTTACAGTAAATAAACCCTGACATCGAAAATATCAGTTATAGAGTCGTGGCATTGTCTATGACGGCCATTCGTACGACCTTACATACTATTATGAAAGATGAGTTGGCAGCGGGATCGAAATAGCCGAATATTTGGAATAAAACATCTTACAATATGATTTGTGTGTTAAATTATATTTAATTTCAGTTTGTTTGTAGTGGTCTTTCCGGCATGGAGGGTTTAACTGATAGAAACAGAGAAGAAAGTATGTATAACCTTAAAAATAAATGCCTATGATCTAGAAGAAATGAGGAAAGCCTTTTTATGTAAAAAGCAGACAAGTGTTCCAGCACTTGTCTGCCATACATCTAACACTCTTAGTCGAAAAAAGTATTAAACATTTAATTTTACAAAGGTATGGAAAAATATGCTTTGTCAATCTTTTTATTTCAAAGAAAACACTTTAAGAAGTTTTTTAATGTTATGAGAATTTCAATCTTATTTCTGTTTGTCAGCATTTTGGCATCTTATGCTTCAAATGTGAATTCGCAGACTGCAAAAGTGAATATTACGAACGCTCGTATGACGATCGGAGCCTTTATCAGGCAAGTTGAAAAGGAGACTGGTTATATGTTCGTTTATAATAAAGGAGAGATTGACGCAAATAAAACAATTTCTTTAAAGAAAGGGAAAAACACTGTTGTCGATTGCCTGAACACTATTTTTGATGGGTCCGGTGTTTCATTTGTTTTTGATGATGGCTATGTGGTCCTCACAAAACATGCACAGGACGCTGCGATAACACAGCAGGCCGGCAAAGTGGTAAAAGGTCTTGTTACCGATGAGACCGGTTTGTCTGTAATCGGTGCTAATGTTTTTGTTAAAGGAACGAACTTGGGTACGATCACTGATATGGAGGGTAATTTTAGTTTGGAAGTACCTTCGGAGAATGATATTTTGGTGGTTTCCTATATTGGTTATGTCGAACAGCAGATTCCGGTGAAAAACAGAAAAAACTGGGCAATCATATTAAAAGAAGATGCACAGAACCTGGATGAAGTTGTGGTTGTCGGTTATGGTACACAGCGCAAAGGTAATATTGCTACTGCCGTGACGACAATTAAGGCGGAAGCGTTACAAAATCGTCCGGTCCAGACGATAGGAGAGGCGTTGCAGGGACAAATTCCTGGTTTGAGCGTTACTTCAAAAGGGGCACCGGGCGAGTCACCTTCACTTCAATTGCGTGGTTCTTCCATGCTGAAATCCAGTACTGCTGAAGCGGATAAAGAAACGTTGCCCAGGCTGAGATCCGAAACCAGTGGTCCGTTGGTGTTGGTGGATGGTGTGCCTGCCGACTTCAATTTTCTGAATCCGGAAGATATTGAAAGTATCAATGTCCTGAAAGATGCTGCTTCTGCTGCGATTTACGGTTCACGTGCCGCAAACGGAGTTCTTTTGATCACAACCAAACGTGGAAAGATGGGCAAGCCAACTTTCCGTTATAATGGATCGGTCGGAGTTAATACACCGATGTATATGCCAAAACCGATCAGTTCTGCCGAATATGCAAGAATAAAAAATGAAGCGGAAAGGAATATGGGGCGTGCTCCGGTTTATTCGGATGAAGATATCGCCATGTTTGCCAACGGTACGGATCTGAACCGTTATCCGAATACAAATTGGCTGGACCTGGCGATACAGAACAGCGTTACTACACGTCATGGTCTGGAGGCTTCCGGTGGTACGGAAAAGGTGAGATATCTGGTTAGTGCCGGTGTCGACCATCAGACCGGTGTCTTCCCAAATACACAGCAAAATGTATTCAACGTACGTTCCAGTACGGATATTACGATTACTAAAAAGTTCGGAATTTCTTTTGATATGCGTTATCAGTTAAGAGATATGGAGGCTTTGAATAATCAGGAGGACCTGTATAAGCAATTGATTGTTGCCGATCCGACTATGGTGGCTTATTATACAGATGGTACATACGGATATAATCCCGGTTTCTTCACTAATCCGCTAGTTCCTCTGTATGAAGGCGGAGAGAAGTTGACAAACAGACATGAAGCTTCGGGTATTTTCAAGCTTGATTATGAATTTATCGAAGGATTGAAATTTACCGGTATTGCCAATGTGAGATATACATTCCAGAATGAAGAGTCAAGGGGGCGTAAGACGTTTTATAAAAACTATTTCACTGGGGAAGAGTTTGAAAACGGACTGAACTCTTTCACCGATCGTCGTGATTACAACGCTTACTATAATTTGCAGGCTTTGTTGAACTATAAGAAAAGTTTTGGCGTTCATAACCTGGATATTCTGGCTGGTTACCAGCAGGAAAGTGAAAATACAGACTGGCTGAAAGGTGCCCGTTCCGGCTATCCGACCGATATTATCTGGGAGTTGAATCCGGGACCAAAGGATAACTGGAGTAATGACGGTAACGGTGAGCATTGGGCGTTGGCTTCTTTTATCGGCCGTATCAATTATGATTACGACAATAAATATATTTTATCTGTAAGTATGCGTTCAGATGCTTCTTCCCGTTTTGCGAAAGGAAGCCGTTGGTCTACCTTCCCGTCTGTAGCCGGTGCATGGAGAATTTCCCAGGAGTCGTTTATGGAAGGGACACATAATTACTTGGATGATCTGAAGATCAGAGCGTCTTGGGGGCAAACCGGTAGTGCAACAGGATTAGGTCTTTATCCGAGTTATACATTGATCTCTACAGGTGGTTTAATCCTGAATAATGCTTATCAGCAGATTGCATCTTTGAAAACAATCGGAAACACGGATTTAACCTGGGAACATACGGATATGTTGAACTTCGGTCTGGATGTTAAAATGTTGAACAGTCGCTTAAACTTTACGGGCGACTATTATATCAAAAATACAAAAGATATTTTGTTGGAAATGCCTGTACCGTTGGAATATGGTTTCGGTAAACCGAATATGAATATCGGTGAGGTGCGTAACAAAGGTTGGGAGTTGACTTTAAGTTGGAATGACCGGATCAATGATTTTGGTTATAGTATATCGGGTAACTTGTCGGATAACCGGAATGAAGTAATCGACTTGGGGGATACAGGTCCGTGGAAAGGTTCCGACACTTATACGGCAGTCGGATTGCCTTATAACTCTATTTACGGATACGAATCGATGGGGTTATTCCAGTCTGATGAAGAGGTGGCCAATGCTCCTTTCCAGAATTCCAATACGGCAGCCGGTGATATACGTTATAAAAACCAGAATGGAGATGATAAGATCGATGCTAACGACCGTGTTGTGATAGGTGATCCGAACCCGCATTTCTTGTATGGTGTGAATCTGGGATTTGATTACAAGAACTTTGATTTGAATATGTTCTTCCAGGGGATCGGGCAGAAAGACCGGATTATAATGGATAATTTTGTCAGACCGTTTTATGATTCTTCCATTTTTGAACATCATTTGGATTACTGGACACCGGAAAATACAGGAGCCAAATATCCGCGTATTTTGAATAAGGACGATGGAACGCATAATTATCAGCAGTCTGATTACTGGATGATCAATGCCGGATATTTCCGTATGAAGAATTTACAGATTGGATATACTATTCCGCGTGAAATATTGAGACCGGCAGGTTTTGACAGAGTTTGTATCTATTTCTCTGCTAATAATCTGTTTACTGTTTCCGATTTTGTGCCGGGTATGGATCCGGAGTCTGATAAATCCGTATCTTATCCGTTTGCCCGGACATATTCATTTGGTTTAAATGTTCAATTTTAAAAAGCTGGAAAAATGAAATCAATAAAAATATATATATGTGCAGCCCTGATGGTGCTAGGTGTTTCTTCATGTGACAGTTTCTTGACCACTCCTCCTTTGGATCAGATTTCCGAAGATCAATGGTGGGGGGATAAAAACCAGACGGAAATGATGGTGAAAGGAGCCTATCAATATGTGTATGGTCCGAATGAAGTGGTGCTCCGTGATTGTATCAGTGACAATGCGACACACCGTGAAGCAAAATACAAAGAGATTGGCAACGGGACTTATACGACCCAAAGCGCTGCGGTTAAAGATGAATGGAAATATGCTTCTATTGCTAAGCTGAATTACATATTGGAGGGTATTGAGAAGGCAAGAAACCTGATATCGGAAGAAGAATATCTTCGTTTTAATGCGGAAGTGCGTTTTATTCGCGCCTTTGTTTATTACAATATGGTTTTCTTTTTCGGGGATGTGCCTTTGATCACTAAGACGTTGAGTGTGGCAGAAGCTCGTGAAACGTCCCGGCAACCTCGACAGGAAGTATTGGATTTTGTACTGAAAGAACTGGAAGAAGGTGTGCTGCCGAATATCGATAAGGTATCCGTAACAGAAAGCGGTCGTGTAAGTAAACAGGTAGTGAATGCTTTCCTTTCCCGTGTTTATCTGTATGAGAAGAATTATGAAAAAGTACTTTATTATACGAATGAGGTAATCAAATCCGGGAAATACGAACTTCACCCCAATTATGAAGAATTATTCCGTCCACAGGCTGATGCCAGCAATAAGGAAGTGATTTTTGAACATCAATACAGTTCTCCGTTGGTTGTACATGAACTGAATCGTAACTTATCTCCGGCCTCTTCCATTTATGCCGGTTGGTCCCATGTGTTGGGGTTGCAGGAGTTGGTGGACGATTATGAATGTGTGAACGGTCATCCGGTATCCGAATGTGAATCTCTGGGGTGTGAATATTTCCAGAAAAGGAAAGATGCGGAGGCTGAAACGCATCGCGGAGAATATGATTTCCGCGATCCTCGTCTGGCAGCAACGATCATGTGGCCGTATTGGGAATGGAAAGTTGGTGGGAATGTTTTATCCCGTTATGGTGTGGATGATCCGGACAGTAAGGATTATGTGAAGAAAGAAACGCATATGACCGGTTTTCTGGTTACAAAGTGGGTGGATTTGCAGGGTGAATATGCAGACCGTACACGTGGTCAGAAGAATATGACGATCCTACGTTATGGAGATGTTCTTTTGATGCGGGCAGAAGCTTTGATTGAATTAAGTCAGGATCTGGGTGAAGCTGTCGCTCTGATTAATCAGATCCGTCAACGGGCGGGGATGCCCGATATCGCAATGGCTTCTCAATCCGTATTACGTGAAAAGTTGCGTCATGAAAGACGTATAGAAACAGCCTTTGAGGGGTTGCGTTATTTCGATATTATTCGTTGGCATATTGCCGATAAGGTGAAATCCGGCAAAGTATATGGAGCTCGTTTGAAGGCTATCAGTGATGCAATGGATAATAAGTTTGTAGAAGAACGTTTCTGGAATGATAAAATGTATTTGTTCCCGATTCCTCAGGAAGCAATAGATAACAATCCGAATTTGGTGCAGAATAAAGATTGGTAACGATGGTTAATGACTAGGTTGGAGAACCCCGGATCTGAATTTACGGAAGAAGATTCGGGGTTTCTTTCTAAATGTAAAAATGATTGATTCTAATAACAGACTATTTTATGAAAAAGAATATTTTAGTGTTGCTATTTTGGGTATTGACATTAAATCTGTCCGCCTTAGGGTTACCGGAATTCTCGACTGCCGGTTTTTATGAATTACCCAATACTGGCCGTGAAGTTTATTCCATGAATCTGGCATGGAGGTTTATAAAAGGTGATGTACAGGGAACTCCTTATGCCGTGAATTTTGATGATTCCGGCTGGGAGATTGTTTCTGTTCCGCACGGATTGGAGTATCTGCCGATGGAAGCCAGCGGTTGTGCCAACTATCAGGGTATTGCCTGGTATCGTAAACGTTTTACTCCGGATGAACATCTGAAAGGAAAACAGTTGTTCATCCATTTCGAGGCGATCATGGGAAAAAGTGAAATCTATGTGAACGGGCAGTTGTTAAAAAAGCATTATGGCGGATATTTGCCTGTTATACTGGATGTAACGAATTTTCTGAAATGGGGTGAAGAGAATGTGATAGCTGTAAAAGCGGATAATAGCGATGACCCTTCTTATCCGGTCGGTAAACCGCAAAATCTACTGGACTTTACTTATTTCGGTGGTATCTACCGTGATTGTTGGCTGGTTGCACATAATGACGTGTTTATAACCAATGCGAATTATGAGGATGAAGTGGCAGGAGGAGGTTTGTTCGTTTCTTACGCAGATGTATCTGAAAAAAGTGCCCTTGTAAACCTGAAAGCCATATCCGCAATAATTCGGCAAACGATAAAAATGTTACGGTTACTTTTGAGTTGAAAAAGAAATCAGGTGAACTTGTCAAGCGTGTATCGAAGAAGTTGACTGTGAAGAGGGGAAATGCTTCGTATGCTGTTGGTTCAATGAAAATTAACGCACCTTCTTTATGGAGTCCCGATCATCCTTATTTATATGATTTGGAAGTGATGGTCAAAGGAGCTAATGACCAGGTTGTGGACGGTTATCGTCAGAGAGTGGGTATCAGAAGTATAGAATTCAGGCAAACGGAAGGCCTGTGGATAAACGGCAAACCTTACGAAGGAAAGATAATGGGGACGAACCGGCATCAGGATTTTGCCGTTTTAGGTAATGCTTTACCGAATTCGATGCAGTGGAGGGATGCTAAGAAGTTGCGTGATGCGGGTTTGAAGGTTATTCGAACCCATTATGTGATAGACCCGGCTTTTATGGATGCCTGTGATGAATTAGGTTTGTTTGCGCTGGTTGAAGTTCCGGGTTGGCAATTCTGGAATAAAGAACCGGTCTTTGGAGAACGCCTTTATTCGGATATACGGAATATGATCCGTATACATCGTAATCATGCTTCTTTGTTCTTTTGGGAACCAATCCTGAATGAGACGCATTATCCGGAGGATTTTGCCAAAAAGGCATTGGATATTTGCCTGGAAGAATATCCGTATCCTTATAGTATTGCGGCTTGTGATGACGGGGCGGCTGGAGATCATTATTATTCCTTGTTATTGCGTCCGATCGAATCGAAATTACGGACAGATAAAACCTATTTCATTCGTGAATGGGGAGATAATGTCGACGATTGGAATGCCCAGAACTCGGATAGCCGTGTGGCACGGGGATGGGGAGAAGTACCGATGCTGCTTCAGGCGGAGCATTATGCGAATCCGTCTTATGTAAAGGATTATCCGGTTTTATGTTATGAAACGATCTGCAATAAACCCGACCAGATTGTCGGTGCCTGTTTCTGGCATTCGTTCGATCATCAGCGCGGTTATCATGCCGATCCTTTTTATGGCGGAATTATGGATGCTTTTCGCCAGCCGAAAGCGTCTTATTATATGTTTATGTCGCAGCGTTCTCCGGAAAAAAGCGATTTGATTGCGGATAATGGACCGATGATCTATATAGCACATGAACTTACACCTTTTTCACCGAAAGATGTGACTGTGTATTCCAATTGTGATGAAGTACGTTTAACAGTCTTCAAGAGTGGAAAAGAATATATTTATAAGAAAGATCCTGATCATAAAGGCATGCCGTCTCCTATAATAACTTTTGCGGATGCATTTCATTTTATGGAATGGAAAGCGATGGCACGTTCGGGAAGGCAGGATGATGCGTATCTGCTGGCCGAGGGATTGATAGACGGGAAAGTTGTAGTGAGTGATAAACGCTATCCGTCCGGTCAGGCTGATCATATTTCTCTTCGTCTGGACAATGAGCAGGTTCCTTTGAAAGCGGATGGCTCCGATGTGGTAACTGTTATTGCCGAAATCGTAGATAAGCGCGGAACGGTAAAACGTTTGAATAATTCAGTTATCCGGTTTGAGATAGCAGGTGAGGGACGTTTGCTGGGAGATGCTTCCGTGGATACCAATCCGTGTCCGGTCGTTTGGGGTTCTGCTCCGGTCCTGGTACAATCGACAACAAAGTCGGGTAAAATCAAAATCAGTGCTTCCATGCAAAATCCGGGGCAGTCACGTCCGTTGGAGGGGATACTAGAGTTTGAAAGTGTAGCAAATGATCAAAAAGAAGTTTTCTCACAGAAAGAGTTATCCTTATCCGGACAATCCCGCTCTGTAGTTAATCTTTCCATTAACAAAAGTGATCTGGAAAGGGAGAACGAACGTTTACGTAAAGAATTAAATCAATTGAAAGTGAAAGATGTTGAAAGGCAACAGACGCAGTTCGGTGTAGGGATCAACGATTGATGTATCCTGATTTTATAGGCGGAACATGCTATATGATAATATTTTTTGTACCTTTGCAAATCAAAAATAACAGGCTGGTTGGCCTATGTTTAATAAGGATATAATTAGAACAAAACAATATGGAAATTGCAAGTAAGTACAACCCCGCCGAAGTAGAGGGAAAGTGGTATCAGTATTGGTTGGATAACGGCTTCTTCAAGTCGAAACCAGACGGCCGTGAGCCGTATACAATCGTCATTCCGCCCCCTAACGTCACCGGCGTACTTCATATGGGACACATGCTTAACAATACCATTCAGGATATCCTGATCCGTCGTGCCCGCATGCTTGGGAAAAATGCTTGTTGGGTACCGGGCACCGACCATGCTTCTATCGCTACTGAAGCGAAGGTTGTAAACAGACTGGCTCAGCAGGGCATCAAGAAAACGGACCTGACCCGCGACGAATTTTTGAAACATGCCTGGGAATGGAAAGAAGAACATGGAGGTATTATCCTGAAACAGTTGCGCAAACTGGGTGCTTCCTGCGATTGGGACCGTACGGCTTTCACGATGGACGAAAAACGTTCGGAAAGCGTATTGAAAGTATTCGTAGACCTGTTTGAAAAAGGACTGATCTATCGCGGTGTACGTATGGTAAACTGGGATCCGAAAGCTCTGACTGCTCTTTCCGATGAAGAAGTAATTTATAAGGAAGAACATAGTAAATTATATTATCTCCGTTATAAGATCGAAGGTGAAGACGGTTATGCTGTTGTTGCAACCACCCGTCCGGAAACGATCATGGGCGATACTGCCATGTGTATCAATCCGAACGACCCGAAGAACCAGCACCTGAGAGGTAAGAAGGTAATCGTTCCACTGGTAAACCGCGTGATCCCGGTTATCGAAGACGATTATGTAGATATCGAATTCGGTACAGGTTGTCTGAAGGTAACTCCGGCGCATGACGTAAATGACTATATGCTGGGTGAGAAATACAACTTGCCATCTATCGATATTTTCAACGATAACGGTACATTGAGCGAAGCAGCCGGTTTATATATCGGTATGGATCGTTTTGATGTTCGTGAGCAGATCGAGAAAGATTTGGAAGCAGCCGGCCTGCTGGAAAAAGTAGAAGCATATGAAAACAAAGTCGGTTATTCTGAACGTACAAACGTTCCTATCGAACCGAAGTTGTCTATGCAGTGGTTTCTGAAAATGGAACATCTGGCTCAGATTGCTTTGGAACCGGTTATGAATGACGAACTTAAATTCTATCCGCCTAAGTTCAAGAATACATACCGTCACTGGATGGAAAACATCAAGGACTGGTGTATCAGTCGTCAGTTATGGTGGGGACACCGTATCCCGGCTTATTATCTGCCGGAAGGTGGTTATGTAGTAGCCGAGACAGCAGAAAAAGCATTGGAACTGGCAAAAGAGAAGAATCCGGCATTGACAATGGCCGATCTGCGTCAGGATGACGACTGTCTGGATACCTGGTTTTCTTCCTGGTTGTGGCCGATCTCTTTGTTTGACGGTATCAATAATCCGGATAACGAAGAAATCAATTACTACTATCCGACCAGCGACCTGGTGACAGGACCGGATATTATCTTCTTCTGGGTTGCCCGTATGATTATGGCTGGTTATGAATACCGTAAAGATATGCCGTTCAAGAATGTGTACTTTACCGGTATCGTTCGTGACAAACTGGGACGTAAGATGTCGAAATCATTAGGAAACTCTCCCGATCCGCTGCTGCTGATCGAACAGTATGGAGCCGATGGGGTCCGTATGGGGCTGATGATGGCTGCACCTGCCGGTAACGATATTCCTTTCGATGAGGCATTGTGTGAACAAGGACGTAATTTTAATAATAAGATATGGAATGCCTTCCGTCTGATCAAAGGTTGGACGGTAGATGATAAGATCCCACAGCCGGAAGCATCGGCAACTGCTGTTAAGTGGTTTAAGATGCAGTTGGACAAGACGATTGCCGAAGTGGACGACCTGTTCAGCAAATACCGTTTGAGTGAGGCAATGATGATGATCTATAAATTGTTTTGGGACGAATTTTCTTCCTGGTATCTGGAAATGATCAAGCCGGGTTATCAGTTGCCGATCGATAAGGTGACTTACGATGCGACACTCGGTTTCTTCGATGCCTTGCTTCGTTTGCTTCACCCGTTCATGCCGTTCATTACGGAAGAATTGTGGCAGGCATTGGAACCGCGCAAGGAAGGTGAAAGTTTGATGGTGGCTTTGATGCCGGAAGTAGCTCCGGTCGATAACGCCTACCTGGATGCTTTTGATGTAGTGAAAGAAATTGTTAGCGGTGTCCGTACTATTCGTTTGCAGAAAAATATTCCGAACAAGGATACATTGGCTTTACAGGTTTTAGGCGATCATAATGATGCTTTCAATCCGGTTATTGCCAAGATGTGTAACCTGTCTGAATTTACAAAGACTGACGATAAAGCGGCCGGTGCTGTTTCTTTCCTGGTTCGTACAACTGAATATGCTGTTCCTCTGGGCAATATGATCAATGTGGAAGAAGAATTGGCAAAACTGGCTGAAGAACTGAAATACCAGCAGGGGTTCCTTGCTTCCGTACAGAAGAAGCTAAGTAACGAAAGTTTTGTAAGCAAAGCTCCTGCAAAAGTGATCGAAATGGAACGCAAGAAACAGGCGGATGCCGAAAGCAAGATCAAGTCGATCGAAGAAAGCATTGCCGCTTTGAAGAAGTAAAACGCTATTTTACCCTATTATAGGTCCCATATTTGTTCTGAATCAGACAAATATGGGACTTTTTGTTTTTTTGTTAAAAAGGTATAGAGCCTGTTTAAATTTTGTAGTTTGAAGTAAAAAGAGTGTTTCTTCTTTCCGTCAAAATGATTATTTTTAGTTACCAAGCTTCAAATAATTATGTATTGTACGGATTT
>NZ_QSDP01000140.1:0-13052 GCF_003463685.1 Parabacteroides sp. AM58-2XD | reverse complement strand
CTTGTTGTGTGGTAACTTTAAAGTAATTCTTTCTTTGATATTTCCAATGGCTTTTTTCGTTTTAAGGGTATTTTTTCTTAAATTGATGACATTGAGTTTCAACTGACGGATAGATAAACATTCCGGTTTTACCGGATTCCTCTGTGGGTTTCAACCCCTTTCCGGATATTATATTATGAAAGGGGATAAATCCCACAGAAGAAGAGGCTTTGCCTCCTGTATTTAAAACCGTTGGTTGAAACCAACGGCAAAAAAGAGCCTGCGGCACGAGGCGAGCCTCGTTGAAAGTCGATACGGTCTGTCCCTTTGCGATCCCGTGTCAAGCACGGGAACGGGATCGCTCAATTTTTTCTAAAATCGAAATAACAACAAAACAAATAATAATATGAATATCGTAATCAGAAATGTATTATTGGGGGGATTACTGTGGTTGGCGGTTCCATTGTCGGCACAGGTACCTCAGGATTTGATTGACAAGGCAAAAGCCGCGGGTATGACGGATGACCAGATCCGTCGGGAGATGAATAAGCGGATGGGGCAATCCGGGACAGAACAGGCTACGCGTACAGCCTCGGATGCGGTAGTTACAGATCGTACGGTCACGGTTCCGGATGGAAAGGAAATACCTCCTCTGGATGCCCAGCGGGAAACCAATCGTCCGACAGGAGATCTGAGTGGAACCGTGTTCGGTCGCGAAATATTTTCAAACAAGAACCTCTCCTTTGAGCCGGATCTGAATGTACCGACTCCCAAAGGATATGTTTTATCTGCCGGAGATGAATTGCTGATCAATGTCTGGGGAGATTCGGAATTGAATCTGAAACTGAAGGTTTCTCCCGAAGGAACAATTCTTATCCCTAACCTAGGCCCGGTATCTGTCAGCGGACTGACTATCGAAACTGCCGAAAACCGTATCCGACAGGAATTGGGACGGATCATGTCTACCCTATCGGGAAATACCGATGGAGCCAATACATTCGTATCAGTTAGTCTAAGTCAGATACGCAGCATCAAAGTCAATATTGTAGGTGAAGTCGTTGCTCCGGGAACCTATACCCTACCCTCTTTTGCCACTCTGTTTAATGCTTTGTATGCGGCAGGTGGAGTGAATGAGATCGGTTCGCTTCGCGGAATCAAAGTATACCGCAACAGTAAGGAAGTTGCAAAATTAGATGTATATGATTATCTCCTGAATGGCAAATACAATACGAATATCCGTTTGGAAGAGAATGATATGGTGATCGTTTCTCCTTACGACCAGCTGGCTGTGGTTCGTGGAAAAGTAAAACGTAACCGCATTTTCGAAATGAAAAAAGGGGAAACTTTACAACAACTGTTGAACATGGCCGGAGGTTTTACCGGAGATGCCTACAAAAAAGATGTCTGTATTAAGCGAAAAGCCGATAGCCGTTATCAAATAGCGACTGTTACGGAAGATAAATATCCGACCTTTGCGATGATGGATGGCGACTCTTTGTTGGTAGACTCTGTAATTCCTTTTTACGAAAACCGTCTGATAGTGACAGGTGCAGTCTGGCGTCCGGGAGAATATGAATTGAATGGGACTGTACATACCGTAAAAGGATTGATCAACCAAGCAGCTGGCCTGAAAGGTGATGAATTTACCGGTCGTGCCCAGATTACCCGTTTGAATCCGGATTTCACAACAACAGTTATAGCCGTAGATATCCGTGGAATCCTGAATGGTACGTCTCCGGATATAGAACTCAAACCGGAAGACATATTAAACATTCCATCCCTGTTTGATCTTCGCGAGCCTTATACGATCAAAATAAGTGGAGCAGTGAATTATGTGGACACAGTCCTACCTTACCGAAACAATCTGACGGTGGAAGATGCCATTATGATGGCCGGAGGTTTGAAGGAATCGGCAGCAACGGTCAATGTGGAAGTAGCCAGAAGAATTAAAGATACAAAAACTTACGAAAACAGTAATCGTACGGCAGAAGTGTTCAACTTTGAGTTGAATGACAATTTAGGACTGATATCCGTTGATGGAAAAAACAGCAATTCAGTCTTTACCCTTGAACCTTTCGATGAGGTGTATGTGCGTTTCTCACCGGGATATCAGGAACAGCAAGTGGTAAAGGTTGATGGTGAAATTACTTTCTCCGGTGATTACGTACTGGCAGAAAAGAACTCCCGTCTGAGTAATATCATAGCCAAAGCCGGAGGGATAACCCCTGATGCCTATGTAAAAGGAGCAAGCCTGAAACGCCAGTTGACAGAAGATGAGATGCGCCGCCTGGAAACTCTGCTGCAACTGAGTTCTAATAAGCAAAGCCGTGACTCGGTGGCTTTATCACTGGAAAATATCAAAAATTATTCAGTCGGCATCGATTTGGAAAAAGCATTGGCTAATCCGGGAAGTGCCCACGATGTGGTATTGCGTGACGGAGATGAACTTTATATTCCTCAATTACAAAGTACAGTTAAGATAAATGGAGCCGTTACCTATCCGAACAGTGTGACTTATACCAAAGGAATGTCTGTAGGAAATTGCCTTTCACAAGCCGGAGGATACAATGATATCGCTCGTAAATATCCAATCGTAATCTATATGAATGGTAAGGTTGCTACAACGAAAAAATGCTTTATCTTCTTCAAACGTTATCCGAAGGTAGAACCGGGATGCGAAATCGTCGTTCCGACTAAGACACAACGTGATCGTAAAACCAGCCTGGCAGAAGTTCTGAGCATAGCCAGTTCAACCACTTCGATGGCAGCCATGGTCACCTCTATCATCAACACGCTGAAATAATTTTCAATCTTTAATTTTCAATTAACAAAGTGGATATGATTCAAATGAACGCTCCTGATATAGATAATGCACAGGAGATAGACTTGATCGAACTGGCTAAACGTCTATGGAGTGAACGCAAGTTCCTTTTTAAATGTTGCGGAATTGCAGTTGTTGTCGGTCTTGTCGTAGCTTTCAGCATACCGAAAGAATATAGTACAACCGTAAAACTGGCACCCGAAACATCCGACCCATCCAAAAAGATGGGAAACCTGGGTGGATTGGCTGCTATGGCAGGGATTAACCTGAACAGTACTTCAGGAGCGGATGCCATTTCTCCGGACCTGTATCCGGATGTAGTCAGCAGTATTCCTTTTTTACTGGAGTTATTCCCCGTACAGGTAACAAATGAGGAAGGGGATTATTCTGCATCCTTATATGATTATATGGATGATCACCAGAAAAGTGCGTGGTGGAGTTATGTGGTACAGGCTCCGTTTAAGCTGTTGGGTGTTGTGAAAGGTTTGTTCTCAAAAGAAGAACCGGTAAGTAGTGGAGAATTGACTTCTTTCAGGTTGACAAAGAAACAGGCAGATGTCATAAATGCGTTACAACAACGCATCTCCGCTTCTGTGGATAAAAAGACATCGGTAATCACAGTCTCCGTTCAGATGCAGGACCCGTTGATCTCGGCGAATATCACTCAAATTGTATTGGAAAAACTTCAGGGATACATCACAAATTACCGTACCCAGAAGGTAAAGCAAGACCTTGAATTCACAGAGAAAGTATTCAGCGAAGCCCGTGAGTCCTACTATAAAGCACAACGTGCTTATGCGGCCTTTGAAGATGCAAACAAGAATATCATCTCAGCCAGCTACCGTACAGAACAGGAACGTTTAAAGAATGAAATGACATTAACCTTCAATGTTTACAATACGCTGGCCCAGAAACTGGAACAGGATAAACTCCGGGTACAAGAACAAACACCGGTGTATACAATAATACAACCTGCCACAGTTCCTTTAAAAGCAGCCTCTCCCAAGAAGCCGCTAATCCTGATCGGGTTTGTATTCCTTGCCATATTCGGCGGAATCGGTTATCTGTTTATCGAAGACCTTTTCAAACCCAAAGAGGAAACTGAGGTGTTAGAGGTTGAATGATTAGTTGGGGCATTTATATAGAGTTCAGTTTTTATCAGAAGTGAATGTTACTTTTCTCTTGATAAGAAAGTAACCAAAGATCAAGGCTCAACCGACTTCACTGCTTCGGTGAAAGACTCCACTCGAAAATCCGAAACTCGCTACGCTCAAACAACGGATTTTCTTTACCGTTCCGTCTTTCACCTACGCGGACGTTCACCCGCTTAGGCCTTTCCAAGGAAGCTGTGCTTCCTCCTAGGATGGCCGAGACAGACACTTATATAATATAACAGATCCTCTCTTTTTCAACAGCCGGTATCGGCAATCCCAGAAGAACGCAAAGCGTTCTATGAAAGGCCTCAGCTGATGAGCGTTAAACGAAGCAGCCGCAGAGAGCGTCCGGAGGCTGTGCTGTTTGAGCGAAGCGAGTTCACAGACGACAGCGAACGGAGGATGCGCAGTAGCGAAGCAGGTGTAGCCTTGATCTTTTGCCTACTTTTCCATCAAGGGAAAAGTAGGTTCAATTATTTCTAAACACAAACCAAACTCCCAATAACAATACCCCTCCCCCACCCAGCACCCACCAAACCGGCAAGCGCCCCAGCGACCAGCCGCTTTCTTTCTGCTCCGTAGCCACAGTTTCCCGCAGTCGGCGGCTTTCCTGCCGCGAAAGTGAGAGCAGGGTATCCTGACTGACAGATACCTGCCGGCAGTCCGCGACAGCACGCCTTATTTGCCCTACATACTGCCTGCCATTGCTGTCGGGTGCGGAAAGCGACACCTCTTCCCACCGGAGCACCGTTTGCATATCAGACTTCCATAAATGCTCCGCCCTCAAACTATCACACCGTTCTGCAACCAACGAATCCCTTTCCCCGACGTCCGGTCGGTAGCCACCCGCCTCCCCGTCTTACAGCCACTGCCTGCCAACATGATACATAAACACAACACCATCCCCTTATCCTTCTTTCTCATCCCTTCTGATCTTATATTTATAACTATAATCCACCCCGAATAACGCCCCTGAAAACGTCGACACCTCACCGAACCCCACCAACACCGAGTTATGTATCTCCCCTGCCGGACTACACCAAAACCCCATAAACAACAATACAACACCTGCCAGCGACAACAAAACCGCCACCCATAACTGGCAACTAAGCGGCCAACCCCTTCTTTTACAATATCCCATACTCCTCCTCCGCATCAAAACAAGGACACTCTTTCAACCATTCATCCCGCGTGATCTTCCCGTCGCCATTCTGGTCGGGCGACAAATCACGGTGCCCGCAGATCCGGCATCCCGGATACTGCACCAGCAGCAGCAACAGCAATCCCCTGATAGACAATTTCTGCCTCTCCGTACGCGTATCTTTCGGATGCCCGCCGGCATCCAGCCCACCTTCGTAACAAATCCCCAGGCTGAACGCGTTATACCCTCTCACATGTGCCGGAATCTGCTCCGGCGGACGCATCGGCACGACCTCACCCGAACGGCGGATATAATAATTATAACCGGCCGAAAAGAAACCACGCGCCTTATGGTCACGTTCCAGCTGCTCCGGCGTATACTCCATCGTCTCACGGGTAGCCGAACAATGCAAAACAATCAGATTAATTTTTCTCATGATTCAATTCTGTTTATCGTTAATATGAAAGCAAATGTACAGGAAGGGGAAAGTATGGAATCGGTTTAAATGGGAATAGCAGGGAATAAGAGGGAATAAAACAGATTTTACCGGGAACCTGAGTATTCAGGTAAAGAGACAAGGATTGAACCCGAACACGTTCACCGTCCCGCTTCGTTTATTTATTATCAAATATTCCAGGTCTCAGGATCGCCCAGATGATCCACCAGGATCTCCACCTGGCGCGGCGTAAACATACGCTGTCCCTTGCGGTAACCCGCTTTCTTCAGATCATCCAGCAACTCTTCATCCCGTCTGATCCACAACGACAACTGTGCAGAAGCCGATTTCGGTAAAATACCCGGGAAATACAACCGAGCCAGTTCCGTATGCCCCCATACCTTGCTCTTATCCATGATTGTTTTGTTTTTGTTGTTTTTCTTTCAGTTGCAAATATTCCTCGTAAGTGATACCGCCGGACGACACATTCTCCGGTTTCTCCTCCTTCTTTCGTGCCGCCTTATAACGGTTTGTCTCCGCCAGGCGTTCGCCCATAAACTGCATCAGCGCACTGGTGACAGTCAACGCATCCACCATCCCGTAAAAACGGCCGTAACGCCCACATTTCAGCCGATGGAAAAACAACAGCAATTCCGTCACCTTCAGATAAGGATATTCCGCCAACACCAGACGCGACAACTCGCGCTGGCGGTTGACCGGCATTTTCTCTTTCACCCCGACGAACAAGTTAATATCTTCCAGCAGAGCGCATATAAACACCATGACCACCAACTCGCCATACCCCAGGCAAACCGTTTCCAGCATGGGAGCCGTACCGAAATAAGCACGCTCGGTATAACGGGCGGCCATTACCTGCATATCCGGTTTAAACGTATTCAGGAATTTCTCCGCATTCCCGTAACGAGCCGTCATATCAGCAACATCTTGTTGCTTCTTCAGCCATGCGGAGGAGTTCTTCCCGTCGGGCAGCTTCTCCGTTATCGTCTGAAAATCGAGTTTCATTTGATTTTCCATATTGTGTAGATTGATTTACATTTTGATTTCCATTTCCATTTTCCGGGGTTTTCGTTACAGAAACCGGAGTTTCTGTTGCAATAACCGGGGTTTCTGCAACAATAACCCCTTCATTCGCCCAATTATCCGGTATTTCGAGATCCGGATCGATCTTTATTCCGAGTCTTTTACTGATCTCCCGGAAGCGTCTCTGTATCGCCAGCGAAGAAAGTACCTGCCGGTATACCAGCAGTTCCCTGTCGAACAACTGAAGATCTATACAATAAAGGACCGCCTCACTAACCGTGGCCTCGTCCAACCCCAGGATAACAGAGATATCGAAACAGAAATCACTGTCGTAAGAAATATAATACCCCTTCTCCCGGTAAATTTCACAAAGGATCGCTAAATAAATACAGATGCCCTTACACCCGTACTTTCGGAGCAGGCGTTGTATTTTCCTGTCCGAATACAGGTCCGTATCCAGCGGAAAATAGCCCAGTCCTTTTTTTAATGGTCTAGCCATAATTTTAATTTTTAAAATGTTGATTACCTGAAGCACCAACGGTTAACAAATCCGGTGCGAAAGAAAGGAAGTGATTTACAATAAAAGTCTTTGGCGTGTACAAAAACAGTAAAAGTTGAACTCCAAACTCCCGTTTAAAATTCAACCCTTAGACTCTTTATGCGGTAAACATAGGAAAATATATTTTTAAAACCTATTTTTCCGGTAAAAATCGGGATAATATGCTTTTAGATGAAAAAAAAACATATCTTTGTATCGTAACAATTTAAATATGAACAACTATGAAAAATGATTCTGCTTTGGTCCGTTTCGATTGGGCCGTAAAGCGCCTTTTACGTAATAAATCAAACTTTGTTGTGTTGGAAGGCTTTTTGTCCACTTTACTTGGGCAAGAAATACGTATTGTCAAAATGCTGGAAAGCGAAAGCAACAAGGATAGTGTCGATGATAAGTTCAACCGGGTAGATATGCTGGCAGAAGACAGCAAAGGGGAACTCATCATCATTGAGGTACAGAACAACCGTGAACTGGATTATTTCCATCGTATGTTATACGGAGCATCCAAAGCCATTACCGATTATATCAACGAAGGCCAGGAATATGGTGTTATTCGTAAAGTATATTCAATCAACATCGTTTATTTTGAATTAGGGCAAGGCAAAGACTATGTCTATCATGGTCGTACCAGCTTTAAAGGAATCCATTACAATGACATTCTTCAGTTGTCCGTACGCCAACGTGAACAGTTTGTACGACACGAAGCCGGAGATATTTTCCCTGAATATTACGTATTACGAGTAGACGGTTTTAACCAACAGGCTAAAACGCCTTTGGACGAATGGATTGCTTTCCTGAAAACCGGCGAGATCGATAAAAACAGTACGGTTCACGGTTTACAAGAAGCACGCGAACGATTGCGGATAGACCAGTTAGACGAGAAAGACAGACGACAATATTATGCAGATATGGAAGCTATACGTTATCAACGCAGTGTGATCAAGACCGGATGGATTGAAGGCCGGGCCGAAGGAATAGCGGAAGGGAAAGCGGAAGGGAAAGCAGAGCAACAACGACTTATAGCTATAAACCTGAAGCAGAACGGAGTCGACCCTCTCATTATTGCACGATCTACCGGTTTGTCGATAGAAGAAATAGAACAGCTCTAAAGACCTGACACGGCATAAAACATATTCCCGGGGAGCTCTTCTCGCCGGGATTTTTATAGCAATACATACAAAATCCCAAATTGCCATTTTGATAGTGAATAGCGATTTTGAAAATCGCTTTGATACGTTAAAAAATATTACCCGGTAGGGTATTTTATTTTACCCGGTATATTAATCCGATTTACCCGGTTGGGTAGTGTCATTTTGATAGTTGGAGAAAGTCATCTGATAACCGGTTTTCCTTATTGACTTAAATTCAATGCAGGAGAACGGTTCTACATCTTCCCTCAAACGTTTGATAGCGGCAGATACACAATCCCTGTCTGAGTCTCCTATCTCATCTTTAACAAACCGTTCCAAAACATCTGTACAAATATATTTATATGTCAACATATGATCTTCCACTTCAACAAAGTGCCGAAACAAACTTAAAGAATTGTTTTTTAACTGAATAGCCATCCCATTTGCATTGCGTAAAACTCCATACTTCTTCGAAAAATAGAAACCACAAGGCAATTCGATCCAGATTATTTTTTCATTTGATGATAAAGGGACTATCCACTTTAATAACTTCTCTAATTCAAATTGTTTTTGTCCGATCAATTCCGCTTGTTGCTTATTAATCGCATCTGTTTCCTGTTTTTGATCATTCAATTCGACCAATTCTGCTTGCAACTGTTCAATCGATTCGGACTGCTGTTTATTAACTTTCTCTGTATTTCTCTGCTTGGTTTCCAACTTGATCAATTCTGCTTGTTTTTGTTCAATCGATTCAACTTGTTGCTTATTAATCTTTTCTATTTCTTGTTTTCGAACCTTCAATTCAACCAATTCTGCCTGTAACCGTTCAATTGATTTAGATTGTTGCCGTTTGATCAAATTCTGCCTATTAAAATACCAACCGCCGCCAACCAAACCGACCAGAATCAAAAAAGAAATACACCAAAACCATCCCATCCGCCCTAATATCATACCAACAGGAAAATCGGCATAAGCCTGAAGTGTTATGGCATCATTTTTCTTCTCGCTCAGCCTGTAAACAATAGATTTTAAAAGTGTAGCATCCTTATATAAGGAACTATCAGCAGAAGTATCAATTACTTTTCCTTTCCATATACAGCGGATCGCGACTTTCACAGGTATCCCCTGTTCTTTCAACAGGCTTTGGAAAAGGCTGTCCAGTATATGACGGCTCGGATCATGAGTGATTCTGTAATCCTGAATACACTGTGCTATTTTTTCATCTCCCGAAATATCGTTCGGAGAATTTAAAGGATCATGAAACCCTTTAAACCTTTTGATTGCCTGGCTTGCATCTTGCTGTATCGCATCTATAAATAAAATAGAAGCAGTAGTATGCAATTTCTTATTTTGTTTCTCGTAAACATTCATGAACCAGAATACAAAAAAAGAAATGATTCCTGTACAAACAAATATAAATGCTAGTGTTTTGACTAATTTCACATTCATCTTTTCTTACAATTTACCGATATTATTGATATTTCTCCGACATCCGCATTATGTATCAACAAGTTACAAACATGATTCCCTCTAAGCCTCTACAGCCTATTTTTCATTTATGAATTATAACTACATTTGCTCCCAGAGAAGAGAATAAATAAAGTCTATACAATGGCAAATGTAATAAAAACATTCTAAAATAAGCTTATATGAAAAACATTATCAAAACGGGACTTGTCCTTTCGTCACTATTAGGTGCCTGGTATTATTGCCACACCGCTTCACAGAAAAGTTTAATAAACGATCTGGCATTTGACAATATTGAGGCACTAGCTGGAAATGGTGAAGGAAGCCATGAGAATTATGTATGTTTTAATTATGGTGAAGTTGATTGCTATGGAGATAAAGTAGAAGTAAAATACAGTGGTTTCAGTTTAGATTAATACATGAAAATTCTCCCCTCCATATTATTAATAGGTATTAGTACCCTTGCCGCCTGTTCCGGAAATCAGCAAATCCCTTTCCCCCGGTACGCTGACTTTCCGGAAACAAAGGCGATCAAGGCACAGGTCGCAGACCTGGATACTGTCCTGCTCCGTTACCCATTCCGGGTAGCGGTCAGGGATAGTATTGCCGTGGTGATGGACCTGCACAATATGGATCATTTCCTGCATGCTTTTACCTATCCCGGATGGAAGCATCTCGCCTCCTTCGGCAAACGCGGGGAAGGACCGGAAGAAATGCTTTCTGCTGAAAATATCCAATTCAACTCCTTAGACTCTTTATGGGCGATCGACGCCAATAAAATGGAGATTACACGTTGGAAAATATCTCCGGCTACCGGCTCAGCGGAGCGCGTCGAAGAGATCAAGCTGGATAAGAAATTAGTACGTTCACTGGACTTTCATACGATGGAATCAGGGTTTTTCATTCCGGATTACATGGGAGAGTTCAGGTATTGGGAAGTCGGCAACAATGGTAAGCCGGTCAAAAGTTTCGGGGAAATCCCAGGCGAAACGATCGATGAAAACACCGTTCGTCCGGCACTCGCTCAGGCATGGAGAAGTTTTATGGATTACAATCCCGACAACGGTATCCTGGCAATAGCTACCCAACTGGGGGAAGTATTTGAAATCTTCAATCTGAAAGATAACACTCATAAAGTCCTTTATGGTCCCGCAGGTGAACCGCAATACAAAACGGCAAAAGACGGCACAGGCGTTCCCACCGGAATTATGGGGTTTAGCGATATAAAGGTGACTAGCAAATACATCTACGCTGTTTTTCAAGGCATTAAGTTCGACGACAAAATTGCTGCTATCAAGCAAGGAAAAGAACCTGAAAATGGGGCAAAGTATATCTATGTATTCGATCTGGAAGGTAATCCGGTACGTAGGTACGAATTGGATCGTCGTATCAACAGTATAGATATCAACGAAGAAACAAACACGATCGTTGCCACCGAGGCGAAAAGCGATGATCCGATTATAGAATTTAAGATTTAGCAAACGATATGAAAGCCTTTTATCTTTACATATTATTAATAGCAACCACCTTCTTCTCCTGCCACAACGAACAGAAAGAGAAGGAAAATAAGATTGCGCATCTGGTCACTGAATGGCAAGGGAAACAAATACAATTTCCTGAAAACCTGACCTTCACACGCTATCTGAAAGATACTACGGATTTCCTAATCCCACAATCTGAATATAAGGTATTAATATATGTAGACTCTATCGGTTGCACCAGTTGCAAACTGCAACTTCATAAATGGAAGGAACTGATCGAATACACTGATTCAGTAACACAAAGAAAAGTTCCTTTCCTCTTCTTCATGCATCCTAAAGACGCCAAAGAAATACGTTACCTCCTGAAACGAGACGCATTCGATCGTCCTATCTGTATTGATATAGACGATCGACTAAACAAACTGAACAAATTCCCGGCAGACATAACTTTCCAGACATTCTTGTTGGATAAGGACAATAAAGTTGCTGTATTAGGAAATCCGGTACATAACACGGCTGTGAAAGAACTGTATCTGAAACAGATTACAGGTAAGGACAGTCCGAACAAAAATATACCTAAAACAACAGCCGAAACAACAAAGATAGAAATCGACTTCGGTACTTTCGACAAATCGGAAGTAAAAGAGACAACCATAGAAATAAAAAACACCGGGGACAATCCCCTTGTGATAGTGGACGTAAGTACCACCTGCGGCTGCACAGCAGCCACATACGACAAACGACCTGCGAAACCTGGAGAACCCCTTCGGGTAGGAATTAAAATGACACCGAAGGATACAGGTTTCTTCGATGAAGTCGTTACGATCAAGTACAATAGTATTAACAATCAACCTGTCAAAGTAAAGATAAAGGGGAATGTTCAGTGATCGAACAAATAAAAATTTACTGTACCCCATCAAGAATGTACAGGCAAACTCTATAACAGTAGACACAGATAGAAAATTAACTTATTTATAATCCAATAAAAGATTAAGATCATGAAGAAAAAAATCTTAGGGGCAGTTCTCATCGCTGCTATGGCTGTTGCAACCAGCTGGAATTTCAACCAGAGCAAAAATGAAATGGAATTTTCGGATTTAGCCTTAGCAAATATTGAGGCTTTAGCAAATAATGAAGGTTCAAGTAGCATGTGTGTTCCTATGATTGGTGCAACCTGCAGCTATACTGAAGGAGGGCAAACCTATACACTCTATGATTATATTGAAATATAATCTATTAGACATACAAATATTGCGTTTAATCAGAGAGTGAGTTATAATGAAACAAAAGGGGGGCTACCTGATAGCCTGAGAAACTTTATGGTAAACTCCCCTAATGCTCCCCTAAAAAAGAAAGGAGGTGTATCAAAATCAATAGTTAGTCACCACCAGAATGATACGGGTGTCATTCGACTATCTTAATCCGAACAACAGTAGACAAAGATAGAAAATAGCCTGGTTAAATAAGGGATAAAATAAATAATTTAATAATTACAAATATGAGAAAATTATTTGGAATCGCAGTTATCGCAGCTGTAGCTGCTACTGCTGCAAGCTGGAATTTCAGCCAGAGTCAAAACGAGGTGGAACTGTCAGGCTTAACATTAGCTAATGTGGAAGCACTAGCTAAATACGAAATCGAAGTAGGAGTACCTTGCATTATATCAACTGCAACGTGCTACGAAATCAATGATGATTTAGGTCATACTATTATACCTGGATACAAATAATAATTATCCCGATAAAATTATTATTACTTCAATTTCTAAGGGGAGTTTATTGTAACTCCTCTTAGCATTAATATAACATATATGAAAATCAATAACATCTCAGCAATTATCCTATTC